>NZ_JASJFB010000137.1:0-6565 GCF_030065455.1 Microcystis sp. M53602_WE12
ATTGAGAATGACCGGGGGAACTCTGAAATTTTCGGCTTAGTTGCCGGCAGCTTGCCGCCAACTCACTCCTCTAGATAAGTATTTTGACTCACGCCCCTTCCTCTTTTGAGACGTTGTGACACTTAGGGTGCGGAATGTGGGCTTCAAGGGTTAAACCTTCACCAGTTCCCGCCTCAAGAACTAAAACTCGTTTTCCCTGTTCACTCAATTGTTTGGCCGTAATCGCTCCAGCGATTCCGCCGCCGACGATGACAGCATCGTAGTTGGTTTGAGAGACGGTCTGCCAATCAACTAATTTGACACCGGTTTGACTTTGACTCATTATGTTACTCCTGAAGGGTTGCTTTTTAAATCTCTAAGTCATTTTGTTAGGTAATCTTTCCCGAAAAGGAGAGAAGTTTGATCGCAGCGATATTGACATAATTATAACTCCCGCTTACACCACCAATACCATTGTTGCCAGTGTAGTTTTGATAATGAGCGAAACTAGACATATTAATTGCCTGCTCGTCGCTAAAAATCTTAATTGTGTAACTATGTCCGACACTCAAGTCAACTTTGGTCAAAATTAAAGATGACTCTAGCCAGCGATTCCAGTTGCCAAGCTGGGGCATCACCAGATAACTATCAGCAACTATTGTATCAGTTTCTGAATCTTTCATTTGCATTCGTTTAACGGCACAAGTAACTCCTGTATTAATTGGTCCAGCACCATTTCCAGCTATCACCTGAATACCATGAGTACCACTATACTTAGCCTTGATATCGACGGTTAAACTATCATCTGGCTTCCCCCAATTATCAAAATATACTTGTCCATGAGCTTCGGAAGGATTACGGCCAATCGCCCTAAATTCCTGGGCTGTAACCGAATAAACCCGCTCAGAATTTACTCCCCAATAACAAACAGGTTTAGCCCGTTGAGAAATAGTTCCACTGTTAAGATAAACACTTTCTAGTGTATAGCAGTAGCTTGGTGATTGGCTACCTTTAGTATCTTGATCTTGCCAGGAACCGCGCTGATCAAAAATCTTAATTTTTTCCGCCACCAACCGGCCATCCCTATAAACATTTACCACCACCTCGTCAGTATTTTCCTGATTCAAATTAAAGAAAATTTCTAAGTTACCTTGACTAGCGGTGATCGCTTCGATTACTGGTGGGCGAGGAGCATATCTTTTTCGATAGTCTTGTAAATCATCAACTAAATTAATTGAGGCACTTTGCACATCTTGATCGACTAAATTTACCTCAATAAAATTCTCAGATGCCAGCATCGATTCAGCAATTTCTCCGACAACTAACTCCTGGTTGAGATAGACTTCTCCTAGGCTGTATGCCCCCTTATTTTCCCCATTAATCGGGGGTAAATTGATCACGATATTGATTTGATGACCTCGATAGGGCAGGCGATTGAGAACTAATTTCTGGGAGTCAGGGAAGAGAGTATTGCGTAACTCTCTTGTGATAAAAGGAGAAACACTAAATCCCGCATCGGTCCAAGATAATCCAAAAATTAGCTCATGGACCATAGACAGATAGCCGGCCACCGACCAAAGCTGACGGGGTGAATTAACCACAGGTTCTTTGGCTGGTTGATTTTGCAGTTCAACTAATCCGCTCACGGCATCAAAATTTTCCATATTGGATAAGCTCAGTGCTGCTCCTCGGATTAAAGAGGTAACTCCCAGATTAACGGCTGCATCATTTTTGACTTTTTTGGCGGCTTTAAGCCAATAGGCAGTGACGAAGGGCCAGATAGCTTGGTTATGGTAAATTGGTATATCCCTTTGTTGAGGCCAGATTACCGGAGCGCCTTGTGGTAGATGAGGGTAGTTGGCGACAATTTGGGCTGCTTGGGTTTGATCGGCAATATCGAGGAGAATGGCCAGGGAACTGCCCAATAAATCGTATTGGTGAGCCGGTCGAAAATCGAAAGCTGTTGTAATAAAAGTTGAATATAGCTGTTTATCTGGCAAATACAGGTGAGTGCGGATAGCTTGACGCAATTCCTCAGCCCATTTACTATACTTTTGTTTGGTTTCGGGTTCCCCCAACTCCCCAGCCAAAGACGCAGCTAAAAGTAAAGCCGAAAGATGACAAGCATTAGTAGAAAGAGCTTTAGACATTCCAATTTGTACTGGATCTTCGGCTACCCATTGGGGATAACTTTGTTCCCGCCAATCTAAAAATGACTGTTCCCCTCGATAAAGTCCATCTTGAGGTTCAAAGATAACTTGACGATCCTGTTCGATCGTATTCTTGAGTGCTTCGTAGGCTTTTCTCGCAAAATTATCCCTTGGCTCACCTTGTAGTTGTCGTAACAGAGTCCTCGCCCCAAAAGACCAAACCACGCGATCAGTTGAGATGGGATAGCTTCCCCCAGTGCCGGTATCTTGGACAATTTGCAGTCCGCCACCTTCGCGGCGTTCGGAGAGTTTAAAGCTGAGAGAGTTTAAAGCCCGAATTGGATCGAGAACTCCTAAACCGAGATCGACAGCATAGGAAGTATCTCTTGTCCAAACATAGGTCCAAAACAAGCCCGTCTCAAAAAAGCCGCCTTCTGGTGCGGGTAATGGGTTTCCATCATTGAAAGCTCCATCACTGATCTGGTTAACTGAAGCATCCCGCACTTCTTGTAAAGCTAAAGCATAGAGAGCATCAAACCAGAGCCGATTGCTTTGGAGATTGGGACTGGAGGGCAATTCTTCAATTGTTCTTGGGTTAGGCAGATAATCTTGATAAATTTCCCTCTGAGAGTCGGATAGTTTGTTTTCAAATGGTGCAGTTGTCTCCAAAGAAAAGTGCCTTTTGTCACTTATAATGTCAACTTTAACAGTGGCATTATAAGGGTCATCTTTCCAGACATCGCTATTATTACATTGGTTGTTGTCTGGTTTTTGAAAAGAGTGATCAGCCATCAAATTTCTCCTCAAAAATTTGAATATTTTTCTATTGTTGAGGTTTATCCTCAGCGAATTTCTGAGTTACTTTCAATCCGAGAACTCCCAAAACAATCCCGACGATCGAGATATCAGGAACAAATGCTTGATCTCTGACGATATGCACAATCCAATCTGCACAAAAGCAGAGGATAACTAGCCAAGTTTGCGCTCTCACAGAAGAGAACTGTCCATTGTTTTCTTGAAAAAATTGGTTTAATAATGATAACTTCATTGTTTCTCTGGGGGTTGTTCAAAATGAATAAGTAGGGTTTGCTGAATAAATCTAAAAACCTTGTTGGGTAAGCCTTTTAGACTTTTTGTCAATCAAAAAGTACCAGTTCTGGGAGTGATCGGGGGGAAAATTCAGGGACTTTTTCCCTGAAAATTAGGTAGTTGACCACCTGAAAATCGCTAAAACCCTACACCCCAAACCCCACACCCTGCCCCCATGAAAAACTTTTTGCCACAAACCCTAAGTAAGAGTTGACGCGGGATAGGAATTTACTGGTATTGCAGCCTTGAGCTTCTTAAGCAGGTTCGAGGTTTAAGCCACAAGCCGATTCTCTCCTGCCCCCGCAACAGTTATAGTCATTTCAATTAAGATTGAGAATATCAATCCCAGAGTTCCTAAGGATTTTGTCGGTCTAGAATGTATCAGACTTATCTGAAATGACTATACTTTTGGTTAGCTCATGGGCAACAAATCTATTGATATCTCGCCTTGACGATCGAGTAAGAATCCCAAATATTCTTGTCGGTCAGTGACTTGACTAACTTGATATATTCAGCATGAGTCCAAGCTAAAGGCGTTGCACTATTAGTCCCTTCTCCCGTGACGTAATTATGGGTGCTATTATCACCGACACCATCCCAAACTTGTTCGGGAAGCATGAAGCTTTCGTTGGCAAAATATTCCATAGCTCGAACATAAGTATCACGAATTTTGGCAACATCTTGATCGCTAAGGTTGCCTCCATTTTGGGCTTTGGCTAACTCAAGTTCATAATGTCCTCGTTCGCCGGTAAAGAAAGGCCAAACCCGTCCGCGGCGAAGATTTTTTAGACCATCGTTAACATCACGAAAATTGCTACCATCATTGGTTTGTTCGCCATAGCCGTCATTGCCATAGCGTCGGAATCCTGGATACTCCTTACCATCAAAAGTGAAGTTGTACTTAACCTTTAAACTCTCTTCGAGATTAGCATTATCGAAGGCACAAACAGTTTCAGCAATGTGCAGATCATCTCCTTTTCGGACACCATAACGCACCAGTTCCAAGAAACCGCCATCTAAGATTTGGCGTTCATCAGCTTTAAGAAGACTATTATTGTCGTGGATGACACTGCCATTGTTAGGATTGGCGTCAGGGCTAACTCTGAGCAGATATTGACCAGATTCTTGACAGGGGGTAGCCCGTCCAGTGGTGGTAAACATAAAGTTATCCACATTCTTTTGATATTCATCTGCTTGTTTCAAATAGAATGCGGCCGCACCGGGATCATTAGCTGCATTTTGAGCAATATCAGCCGCTGCCACTAACCCAGTAATCTCTGCGGCTATAGTGGAAGGGGAATAGCCCGATTGTTCTTCCCAGCGTTCTTGATGGGTTTGGGGTGGATTAATCTGGCGCTGATTTGATTGATAACCACTGCTGGTATTGATACTAATATTTACCTGGCCGCCATTAGCGAGAAATTCGGCGGCGGGTTTCAACATCGTGGGATACCAGTTACTGATTTGACTATCCGAGAGAATTCCGGCTTTCCATAATTTCCAACCTAACATAATGGGCATCGCCGTTTGATCCATCTGGACTCCTACCCACTCTAATTCGCCATCAACGTGGGTTTTTTGTAAAAACCAACCGGTAGCGCCGGAGTTACCCGGAGTGTCTGATTTTACTTGGACTTTTGGCAGATATTTAAAAGCCGCTAAGGGGGTTTCTCGATCTCCTAAAGCTAACAAAGCCATAGCCGCCTGATAAAAGTCTCTCGGCCAAACTGCCCGATAGCCGGTGGCAAAGCCATCAGCATTAACGGTATCTCCCCAGGGAACAGATAAAGAAGCAATTAAAGCCCCGGCATTTTCCTTATCTTCCATGCTTTTCAGGGTAAAAGCACTAGCATAAAGCTGTTTACCTTTGTCACCGGTGTTGGCAATCATAGCGGGCATATTGCTAAGGCTGGCTAGATAGTCTTCCCATCCTACGGCATTGCCTTTGCCGTTGTATTTCGCCAACAGGCTATCGTAACCCTCACTTAAAGAAGCGTCTGCTTGTGCTGTTGCTTGAGCGTAACTGCTGCCAAAGCCGACGACAAGATTAAAAGTGGAGGTTTGACCTTGATTGAGGGTGGGCAATTGGGCCATCATCGCCACATTGCCTGGCTGATTCTGATTGGTATAATCATAGGTCCAGTCCATGACTCCATCTTTCATTAAATCTTGATAGCCATCACTGTTACCAACATATCCGGCTGAGGTTTTAACAAAAGGAGATGAACTTTTTAAACTCAGGTAAACAGTCTCACCTTCGCGAGCATTGAGGCTATCGCTTCTGACAAAAGCCACATCTTGACTCCCGGTATTATTCAGGTGGGGATTAATGAGAATATAGGGAGTAATATTATCCTCATTGGCGGTCAAGATCACTTTTGTAAACAAAGTTTGGCGATCGGGGTCGGTAAAGATGTGCTTTTCAATGGTGTATTTGCCATTTTTAGCAGTATTGACGACACGATAGGCGGGAGAAAGAGGCCGACCGCTGCTATCCTTATCGAGATAGTCAACCTTGCTGTTAGTATCAGTTTTTTCTTGATTGAAAAAACCGTTGCCCGTCACCAAGAATTGTAAGTCGTTGATCTGAGCGCGATCAATTTCTCCATAGGCAGTTTCCGTGACAATGCCTTGAGCGATGGAAAACCAAACCTTGGAGATGGCATTCGTCGGTCCATCATCTTCATAGCTGCTGTTTACATACTGCTCATAGGAAGTGCCAATGCCTTGCTTTCCGGCATAGGACCAAAGGGAGGGAACACCGGGGGCGCCGGGGGCTATCCCTCCGCCAACTGCCCAAGCAAGGTTTGTTCCTAAGAAGAGAACAGAGCAAAGGGCAATTAAGCTAACTAATAAACAACGTTTCAGGTTCATGGGAGTAATCGTAGATGGGGTTAAATCAAATTGACTGGGTAATGTTCAAGGTATTTTTGCGGTTCAAGGGTGGAAGTTTCGGATCTACAACGTTGCTCCGATAGATGAGGTTTGCTCTCGCATCCGCAATACTTGATTAGCAATGATTACTCGTGGCTTCACCCTTCGGGCAAAGGCTGTAATTCTTTCAAAAAACTCAGGCTAGGGGCAAAGAAATATTCGCCGCCTTTCATGTTAACCCAAAGTTTGAAATTGTATTCTTCTGTTTCTGATTCGCCCCATTTTTGGCTCTTCGGTTTGTGTTATGCAATGGACGGGGGTTATATTGGATGTAACCCTTATATAGAAAGGCATTTAGCGATTTTTGTCGATTGTTTTTGATCTAGAGCGAACTAATCAATTAAGTCTCTTACCAGATAAGGATTTAGTCGATTTATGACCCCCTATCGAACCATACCAAGTAACGAAGAACC
>NZ_JASJFB010000464.1:0-6551 GCF_030065455.1 Microcystis sp. M53602_WE12
AACCCTTATATAGAAAGGCATTTAGCGATTTTTGTCGATTGTTTTTGATCTAGAGCGAACTAATCAATTAAGTCTCTTACCAGATAAGGATTTAGTCGATTTATGACCCCCTATCGAACCATACCAAGTAACGAAGAACCAAAATTACCATCTCTTACCAAAGAAATGAGAGTTTAGAACCGGGAGAATTTATCTCTGGAAGCGTCAGCAATCAGATAGTTTTAGGGGCAGTAAAACTATCCGTAAGCGGTCCAGTTAAGTTTTTTCCTAAAACCCGTCTTCTTGCCTTTGATTTTACCCGGCTCAACCTAACCCTATTTAATCGCTCTCTCTATTCAGGTTTTATTAGAAATGGCCAGGTAAGTGAAGCTAATTTTTATCAGGAAAGTATCAAAAAACAGGCATTTTTTGCCTATTTTTTGATCACAGAAACAATGATGGCAGCCCGGGGACGAGGGGGAGGATTAGCCCTTTGGATAAAAGAGATAAGTGAGACAAAACTAGCTGAAAATAAGTTATTACAGGAGAAATAGATGGGATATTCTATTGAGGTAGATGGGACAAATTTTGACAGTGAAGTGATCGAGAAGTCCTATCTAAATACAGTGATTTTAGACTTTTATGCTCTCTGGTGTGGACCCTGTAAATTGGTAAAACCGATGCTAGAAAAACTAGCAAGTGAATATAATTTTATCCTTGCCAAAATAGATATAGATAAAAATCCCGAATTAGCGGAACAATACGATGTAGAAGGAGTTCCCGATGTGCGAATTGTCAGCAAGGGAGAAGTGTTACCCTGTTTTGTTGGTGCTTTGCCAGAAGAACAAATTAGAGACTTATTTTCCCGTCTCGATTTACAATCGGAATTAGAAACAGGATTAGCAGAAATACAAGAAGCGATTGCCCTCGATAATTTGCCCGCAGCTAAACAATTATTTGATCGTCTTTTTCCTAAATATCCCAACGAACCACGATTAGTTATTATGGCGGTAAAATTTCTCATGCGTCTAGAAAAATGGTCTGATGCTTACCGATTAATCAGTGCTATTAAAGAAGAAAATCCCCTGATCAAAGGTTGGAAAACTCTCCTAGAATTTCAACAGTTAAAACCAGAAAATAATCCCCTCGATGCGATATTTTTTACTGGGATTAATTCCGCATTAAAAGAAGATTATGCCGCCGCTTTAGATAAACTGATCAGCCTGGTGGGAGAAAGTAGAAAATATCGTCAGGATGGGGCAAGAAAAGCCATGTTAGCCATATTTCAGATTTTAGGAGTTAGTCATCCCCTCACCCAAGAATACCAAGCAAAGTTAACATTTCTGCTCTACTAGGTAGGGTTTGCGGCAAAAAGTTTTTTGGTGGGGTTAGGAGTCAGCAATCGGTCAAAACTAAAGCAATTCCCCGGAAATTTCAACAAATCTATTCCTCGAATTTCTGTTGACAACTGCCAGGGAATTGCTAGGGGCAAGATGCAGTTTATTTGTGGCGAATCATTTCATACAGGGCAACGTATTCTTCCCCGGGGCGATTCCAAGAGTAATCGCATTCCATGCCTTGAATCGCTAATTTTTGGAATTCTTCTGGTTGAGTGTACCACAATTCTAATGCCCGGGACATGGCTGATTCGAGGGCATTATTATCGGGATCAAAAAAGACAAAACCATTGCGTTCTTCGGGTTGGTGATAGGTATCATAATCGCGATCAAAAACCGTATTAACTAAACCACCAACTCCCCGGACGATGGGAACGGTTCCGTATTTTAAGCTGATTACTTGTGTCAGTCCGCAGGGTTCAAAATTACTGGGAACCACAATCATATCGGCCCCCGCATAAATGAGGTGAGATAATTCCTCATTAAAGCCCAATTCAATATGGACATCAGGGTTATTATTTAGGTGATTTTTCTCATGCCAGAACCAGTTATTAATTAACGATTCGGTGGCGGAACCTAAGAGGACAAATTGCGCCCCGCGAGCTAAGGCATAATACATGGCATGGTGAACTAAATGTACGCCTTTTTGGTCATCTAAACGACCGACATAACAAATTAAGGGCTTTTCTGGTTCATCTCTTAACCAGAGTCTTTCTCGCAGTGCCTTCTTATTGCGTGCCTTCTCGGAGAAGCTATCAATACCGTAGGGTGCAGCAATAAATTTATCCACTTCCGGGTTCCAGATATTGTAATCTAAACCGTTGAGAATGCCAGTAAATTTGTGTTGATGTAGGTGAATTGTATGACCTAAACCGTAACTAACATCGGTGTGGTGTGCTTCCCAAGCATGGTGGGGTGAGACGGTGTTGAAATAGTTGGAAAAGACGATACCACCTTTCATAAAATTAATCACAAAAGGATTGAAGTTATCGCGCATTCGGGCATAGCTAAAGTAGTAAGTATCGTTATTTAATCCTGTTGCCCTGAGAATTTCCGCACCAGCAAATCCTTGATGTTTAAAGTTATGGATGGTGTAGAGAACGCGCTGATTGCCCATACCATGATATTTATAAATTTCAAAAAGTAAGGGCGGAATTAAACCGGTTTGCCAGTCGTGACAATGAATTATATCGGGACGTTTATTACTTCTGAGCAAAAATTCTAAAGCGGCTTTGCAGAAGAAGGCAAAACGCATATTATCGTCTTTACAACCGTAGTAAGTACCGCGATTAAAGAAATTATCGCCCGAATTGGGTTGAATAAAGAAACACAAGCGCCCGTGTACCCAACCACAAAAAACATTACAGTGAATTGCCCCACCGTACCAAGGTACCCACAGGTCCCGATAAGCCTCGTGTAAGCCCCAAATTTGGTCGTAGCGCATACAATCATACATGGGTAGGATTAGCTCCACGCAATGACCGCGAATTTCTAATTCTCGACTCAATCCATATACCACATCCCCCAATCCCCCAGCTTTAATCACTGGGGCGCACTCAGAGGCAACCTGAACTATATACATATATCAATACTCCGTCGATTAATCTACAGGTCAGCTAGAAGCAATTTTTACAAAAGTATACAGTCTTGTGTGATTAAGTGGGTGGGTGGAATTAAATATAAGATGAACGTAGGTTGGGTTGAAGCATGAAACCCAACCCCCGCTCATGTTACGCTACCGCTAACCCATCCTACAAATAATTGTGCCTCCCTACTTAAATGGCTCGATCGAATTGGTTGCGGGTTGGGTAGTGGGGTATTGGGGTGTTGGGGTGTTGGGGAGAACAAAGCTGCCTTTTGCCTTTTGCCTTTTGCCTTTTGCCTTTTGCCTTTTGCCTTTTGCCTTTTGCCTCCTAAAGATTAACAGCGTTTTAACTGTCCTAGGAGCAAAATCACCTCATCGATGCCGTTTCTGAGGGTGGTGGCGGGTTGATCGCTGTTATTTACGGTTATGCTAAAGATTAGGGGTTGATTGTCGGCGGTTGCTAGATAACCCGCGAGGGCGATAACTCCGGTTAAAGTCCCGGTTTTTGCCTGTAATCGTCCTTCTAGGGGAGTCTGGCGAAATCTATTGGTTAAAGTGCCATCAATGCCGCCAATGGCTAAAGAACGCCGATAATCAGGATTTTCTGCCATTAGTTTTAAGATTTCTCCTAAAGTATTGGGTTTAATCAGGTTTTGTCGTGATAGCCCCGAACCATCGGCGATTTTATAACTATCGCTGTTAATTCCCAGTTTTGTTAAAGTTTCTTGCAATCCCGAGACACCGCCGAGCATTTGTAGTAGGGTTTCGGCTAGTAAATTATCGCTATTTTTATTGACTTTTTCCACCAAATATGCTAGGGGTTCTGATTCTAAATTGGTGATTTCATCGCCGCGAATTTCTGAGCTAATTTCGGCGGTTTTAACGGTAATTCCCGCTTTTTCAAGGATATTACGCCAGCGATCGAGGAAATATTCCGAGGGTTGGGGAATAGCTAAATTAAAATCATCTTGACTATCAATAGCCAGAGAACCAGTGATAATCAGGCGATTATTGGCTAAATTGCCCTTAATTGCCAGAGTATTCGGGATGCCTTGAGCTGCGGTGCTGGTTTGATTCTCAATTAGCCATTGTTTAGCGGCAATGGGATCAGACCATTGTAAATCTAAGCTTTGCCCCAATTGTCGCGGTAAAAGCCTTAAAGTGACGGAATTTTCGTTTAAAACCAAGCTAGAAGCGGGTACAGCATAGTCAAAAAAGACATCTTCCCATTCCCAGGTTTTTTGACTATCGGAGACGACAAAAGGACTAGCAACGACAATTAAGCGATAAATTGAGTTAATTCCCTGTGCTTTTAACTTTTCTGCTAATTTTTCTAACTTTTCTGTGGTTATGGTTGCATCTCCCCTCCCGACTAAGGTTAAAGTTTCTAAATCGGGGGGGTTGCCCTGGGCTAAAATGGGGGTTTTCAGACGATAATCGCGGTTAAATTTGCTGAAAGCGGCGGCAGTGGTTAATAATTTCGCAGTAGAAGCGGGAGTAAAAAAGTTATTTTCGTGGAGACTATAGAGATTTTCCTGAGAATTAAGGGATTTTACGAAAATTCCCCAATAAGCGCCTTGATAATCGGGTCGGGCCAAAATGCGATCGATCCTGGTGGCTAAGTCTGCCGGACAGATAAACTGGGAAGGGAGAGAATTGTCTTGACTGATGGGGGTTGCGAGGGTGACGGGATGGTTTACCCAGAGAAATAGGGAACAAGTCCCCAAGAGAAAAGATAATTTCGATCGGCGTGTTAGCATAGAATTAAATCTTGGCAGTAAATAAATTGACTCTAATTTAGCAGCATTAGTGACCATATTCTGCTAGTTACTCGATAGATTCAGTTAGGGATTGATCCGAGATATTCGCTCCCCTTTTTGCCAAAAAAGTTTCTTGATTCCGTCAAACTTCTATTCATTTGCGAGGATGTTTTTATGAGTTATGATTTTGATTTATTGGTAATTGGTGGTGGTTCTGGTGGTATTGCCACCGCTAGACGGGCAGCCGAATACGGGGCAAAAGTGGGATTAGCAGAATACGATCGTTTGGGAGGAACCTGTGTTAATCGCGGTTGTATTCCCAAAAAATTAATGGTTTATTCTAGTCGTTTTCCGCAACTATTTAAGGATGCGGAAGGTTACGGTTGGAGTCCGGTAGAGAGTCAGTTAAATTGGCAAAAATTAATTAGCGCCGTTAATCAGGAAACTATACGTTTGAATGGCATTTATCAAAAGATGCTCGATAATTCTCAAGTGACGATTTTTCCTAATTATGCCAAGTTTATTGATCCCCATACCCTAGAGGTGGGAGATCAGAAAATTACTGCCGATAAAATTTTAATTGCCGTGGGGGGACATCCCGTTAAACCTGATA
This sequence comes from Microcystis sp. M53602_WE12, assembly GCF_030065455.1. Taxonomy (NCBI): domain Bacteria; kingdom Bacillati; phylum Cyanobacteriota; class Cyanophyceae; order Chroococcales; family Microcystaceae; genus Microcystis; species Microcystis sp. M53602_WE12. The sequence continues at coordinate 5,335 of NZ_JASJFB010000464.1, forward strand.
TTCCGGGGATCGAACATACAGTAGTTTCTGATGCCATGTTTCAACTGCCAGAACAACCGAAAAGAATTATAGTTTTAGGGGCGGGATATATTGGGGTAGAATTTGCTGGTATTATGCACGGATTAGGGACAGAAGTGGTGCAGTTAATCCGTAAAGACAAGATTTTAAGAGGGTTTGATGAGGATATCCGCGATGAGATTCAAGCGGAAATGATCCGTCAGGGAATTAAAATTATGCCCGAAACTTTCCCCACTTCGATCGAGAAAACTGCTGAGGGTTTAAAAGTACATATTCAGGGTCAAGAAACCTCAGAAATCTTATTTGTTGATGCCCTAGGATTAGCCGCTACTGGAAGAATTCCTAAGCTGGAAAAATTGGGCTTAGAGAATGTCAATGTCGAGGTAAAAAATGGGGCAATTGTCGTCAACGAGTATAGCCAAACCAGCGAAGATAATATCTATGCCGTGGGCGATTGTACTGATCAAATTAATTTAACTCCCGTGGCCATTAATCAGGGGCGAGCTTTTGCCGATACAGTCTTTGGTAATAAACCCCGGTTAATGAGTTATGAAAATGTTCCTTCGGCAGTATTTTCTACTCCTGAAGCGGCGACGGTGGGATTAACAGAATTGCAAGCAAAAAAACAATATGGTGACACGGGAATTAAAGTTTATCGGTCTAAATTCCGCCCCGGTTACAATGTTTTACCAGGCCGAGAGGACAAAACTTTGATGAAATTAGTTGTCCATCAGGAAAGTGGTAAAATTCTCGGGGCGCACATGGTGGGAGATCACGCCGCCGAAATTATTCAAGGAGTAGCCATTGCCGTAAAAATGGGCGCAACAAAAGCCGATTTTGATGCCACTGTCGGCATTCATCCCAGTGCTGCCGAGGAATTCGTCACCATGCGTTAATTAACAATTTTAGGTGTGTTAGTTTGGGTGCATCTCACACTTACAGAAATACCGACAATCAGCAATTATCAGCTTCTGAAGGCAAGAGGCAACAGGCAAGAGGCAAAAGACAGAATCTGACAATTCTCCTACCTAAAAAGAAGGTTATAAACTAAGCATATCACTGGACTTCCCCGTTGACAAAAAGCCATAACCTGTGCTGTAGAAGGGATTAAGAGAATTTCCGCCGCCCCGTTACTGGGTACAAATCAGGGAAACTCCCAATAAATCTAACGCTTTTTGTTGCAGTTGGGTCGGTCGAGT
>NZ_JASJFB010000204.1:0-6317 GCF_030065455.1 Microcystis sp. M53602_WE12
ACAGTCTCAGCCTGGAAGTTGGTCACTAGCTAGACACTACCTAACAGCCACAGGCGATAGGCTGAGAGGCCAGAGATGCTGTCGTGGCTTTCATCTTACCTCTCAGCGGTTTTTGAGATGTTGCGAAAAATGCCAGGGAAAAAACACGAAACTATCAAAAAACGTATTGCTTCTTTAGTAGAAATTTATTTAGAATTTTTGGGATTAGATTTTACTCCTACTGGTTCTGTCACCCTAGAAAATGAATTTGAAAAGGTTAAAAGAGAAGGTGATGAATCTTATGAATTGGTAGCAAATAGAAAACATCCTGATTTAGTGATTGAGGTGGTTGTTAGTAGTGGAGGAATTAATAAACTAGAAGCATACAAACGGTTACAAATTCCTGAAGTTTGGTTTTGGATGAATGATGAGTTATTGTTTTATAGTTTAGGAAATGAGGGATATGAGGCTGTTAGTAAATCGCAACTTTTACCGAGTTTAGATGTAGGTTTATTGATGCGTTGTATTGGTATAGAAAATCATGCTCAAGCACTGCGAGAATTTAGAGCAGGGATAAAAATTATTGAATCAACATAACAATAGAAAATGGTAATTTTTTAAGATTTTTTTATCACCATAACTCCAATTTGTGAAAGCGATCGCCTATTGGTAAGCTGTTGTGCATTTAATTTGTATAAGTGGAACAGGCAAGATGCCTGTTCCAGAAGAGTTCAGAATATTAGGATTATACAATTTAGCAGTGTAACAGCTTAGTAAGCTATCGCCTGTGCCGCCAGGCGGGGCAGAACGGCCAACTCATCAATCAAAATGCGGTTCAGATACTTTTTGAGCAGAACCGCCACACATCCGACGACCAGCCGTAAATTATTACTTAACTATGTCCGAAGACGAGGAAATCGTTTTAACACTTTTTCATGGTCTTTGTTCCACTGCTCCTGCATCCTTTGAAGATATTCATCTGAATAAATACCATTGTCCCGCAGATACACACTACTGGTTAGATTAGTAATTACGTTTGCAATAGCTTGTTTAACAAATATTTCACCATGATTGCTAATCCAATCTTCTAAATCTTGAAGACCTGAAACTTTTTTGACAATGCTTTTGCCAGAACTTTTCGCCAAATCAAACAAAGCTCGATTCAAGTGATGATAATAATCCATGATCTACACTCCTTAAAGTTGAAAAATTGGGCTGAATAGTAGAATTTCTAGACAACCCAATTACGTTAGACTTAGACAGTCTTTTTATTATCTTTTGCACTGTTGACCGCTTTAGAGACAGCAGCAACACCAGAACTTGCTGTCACAGCAGTTCCAAGCACTTTAGCTTCTGTCTTATAACCATTAGCGGATAGATTGCTTGTTGCTCCAGTAGTTGCGCCAGCAGCAGCACCAAATTTAGCAGCAGCAATAGCACCAGCCATTGCTGCACCTGCTTTCGCACCCATGAGTCCTCCAATAGGACCAGCAATTGCTGTACCAACAACAGCACCTTTTATTGCGCCAGTAACAGCAGCTTCGACAGCAGAGGGTTTTTGACCACCCTTAGAGCTTGTTGAAGTATTACCACCGTTAGAGCTTGTTGAAGTATTTGAGCTACTGTTGTTCGAGGGATTCCGAGAGCGTTCAAACGCATCAATCATTCCAGTACCAGGCATAATTACTTTCCTCTTAGTAGTTAGTAGGAATTGTTTCTTTTCCTGTAATTACGGTAGCTGTCTTTAATCCTGTATGTCTAGGGAAAAAATGGACACAAATCAAATCTTGTCCTGTCCTGTCCTTCCACCCAGATGATAGAGAATGATGACACAGCTAGTCTCTCTGCTATAGTATAAAAATGTAGCTATACAGCAGGTAGCGTCTCAGTCTGACCTCCAACTGGGAAAACCATCCATTACGTTATTGGTCTGCTATCTCATAGGGAGATCGCAACCGCTGTAACTGATTGAAAAATCCCTAAATAGCTAAGTACCTAAGCAAAATTAATTACACATATCTAACCCCCTCCTTACCTCTTGCCCCTTGCCTTTTGCCTTTCTTCACTGGGAAATTTATTTTGCACGACTACTTATCAACCAAGTCATTGTTACTTCACAAAATTTTTAATTGTGTTATTCAAAAAAAGGATTTAGCCATGCCTAAAATAAAATTGCCTGAAGCAGATTTGATAAGACTGAGAAATTTTCTGGGGGGTCTCAAAGATGAAAATGATAAAAAAATAACTCAAGATGATATGGCAAAAGCTCTGAATTATGGCGACAAAAAAACTATCTACCGCCATGTTTTTGACCGCAACAGTCAAGAAGTAAACAGTGATACTGTTGAACTGATTTGCAAATGCTTTAATATAGATCTTGCCCAGGGTGTTGATCTGGATTTGTGGGAACAACTGAAAAGAAATGTTAAAGCCAAAAATTTAACAGTAAAAATTAGTTACCCTCCTGAGTTCAAATCTTTAATTGAGTCTCGTACTAAGCGATTTGTGGGACGGGAGTTTGTAACTCAAGCTTTCGACGAATTTCAGAAAAATAACGATCGCGGTTACTTTACCGTATTGGGGGAACCGGGTACAGGGAAAAGTGCGATCGCCGCTAATTATGTTGTAAACAATCCGGCGATCTGTTATTTTCATATTGCTAGTCAAGGAAATAATACTCCTGAGAAGTTTTTAAACAGTATTCGAGAGCAACTTATTCAGCATTACAAATTATCTAACGTCAATAGTGCTAATTTAGCCACCCTAGTCAACTTAGTGGCAGAGAAGTTATCATCCAGTGAATCTTTAGTGATTGTGGTGGATGCTTTAGATGAAGTGATACAAGAGGTTGGGGCAGAGAATATTTTATTTTTACCAAGAAACTTACCCCAAAATGTCTATTTCTTTTTAACCAGAAGGCATTATCGAACGGATGGAGAAAGAAGGCTTTTTACAGAAGTAGATACTCCTCAACATGAATTGGATTTACGTCAAATGAAGGATATTTCTCAAAATGATATTAAAGAACGTATTGGGTTATTCCTGAATGACGACCCTAAGTTACAAGAATGGTTAAATCGTAATTCCTATACACCAGATGATTTTATCAAGAAGGTATCTGAAAGGGTTGTTGATAACTTTATGTATTTAGTTTGTTTAATGGACGCACTCACCAGAGAGCAATATACTAATTTTAATTTAAATGATTTACCTACAACTCTCAAAGATTATTATGATTTGCATTGGGAAAGAATGGGCATGAATCGTCCAGAAAACATTCACAAAAAGAAAATTTTATACTTGCTCAAGGAAGCTAGACAAAAAAAAGGAAATATCTATGATGAATTTATTGTGGAGATATTTACCATTGACATTGATATTTTAGATCAAGTAATAACGGAGTGGTATCAATATTTGCGAGAGGAAGAAAATGAGGATTCAATTTATTATGATTTTTATCATCAAAGTTTTTTTGAATATTTAACTCAAAGAAAAGAATCAAATACTGAGCAGAAAATTTTTCGAGAAGTCAATGAAGCTCTAAATCGTTACTGGAAACAAAATGATCCTGATGAATACCAGTTTAATTAGCACTTAATAAACTTGTAGACGACATTTCCTATCTAAAAATGGATAAAAAAGAACGACAATTATATTTAGCGACAGTTCCTAGTAGTGCCTTCGAGTCTGGGAATCTCAGGCGTTACTATGGATGCTTAACCTGTTATCCTTTTATTTCTGATAAATTAAATCATCCGAGTTTTGATGTTCAAGATGTCATAAATGACTATGATTATGTTCATCAATCTGATTTACGGAACCATCCTGATTATGATGCAGAAAGAACGGAAGCCATAAAGCTAATTCAAGAAATGTTTAGGTTATCTGCCCATATTCTAATGGAGCATCCTGATCAGTTAATTCCACAGTTATTAGGTAGGTTATCCTATCCATCTTTGTTAGAAAATTTTTATATTCAATCTTTTCTAGAACAGGCAAAAGCGAAGATAGTTCCACCTGCTTTAATTCCTTATTTAGGAAGTTTACAACCACCAGGTACTGGTTTAATTCGTACTCTTTTAGTTTCTCCTTTTGAGGTAAATAGTATAGCAATAACATCAGATGGAGCCAAGATCATTTCTGCCGCATCTGGAACAGTAAAGGTATGGGACATAGCGACCGGACAAGAATCATTAACTCTCACTAATCCCAATAGCTTGGTGGATAGAGTAGCAGTATCACAAGATGGAACAAAAATTGTTGGTTCTTTTTATACTGATGGGATAGTTAAAGTATGGGATGTCAAGACAGGACGAGAATTACTCGGACTCAACGTTGATAGTTACTGCGTCCATGGAGTGGCGTTGACACCCGATGGAACCAAGATTGTTACTGGTGGTTGGGATCAAAACGTAAAAGTATGGGATATAAAGAACGGAAAAAAATTACTTACACTCACTGGTCATAAAACATGGGTCGAATTTGTGGCAGTAACAGCAGATGGAACCAAGATAATTTCTGCTGACAGTGATTCTACGATCAAAGTGTGGGACATACAAACAGGACGAAAAATACGAACGCTCATTGATTGTTGGAGCGTTAAAGGAATAGCAGTAACATCAGATGGAGCCAAGATTGTCGCCGCCTGTGGAGACGAGACGATAAAGGTGTGGCATATAGATATCAAGATTTGGAATGTGTTAGCAGAGTCACTTTTCTCTAAATTCAACGCTCGTAATAACGAGCTAAGTGGAGTGATCAAAACACCAGATCAAGCAAAAATTGCCCCTATTCTTGGGAATAAGACGGGAAAGCTGTGGGATATAACGAAAAAGGTTTGGGATATGGTGATAGGACGGCCATCCCTCACTCTTACTGGTGGTCATAAATGGAGTCCAAGTGCAGTGACGTTGACACCAGATGCAGCCAAGATTGTTTCTGGTGGTTTAGATGAGACCATAAGAATATGGGATCTAAGGACAGGAGAACAATTAGGCTGCTTGCGCGGTCATAATCAACTAGTAAATGATCTAGCGGTAACACCAGATGGAACAAAGATTGTTTCCGCTAGTAATGATGGTACGGTCAAGATATGGGATACAGAGAAAAGATACGAAATTCGCAACTCGATGCGTTATGTAGGGGTAACACCAGATGGAACAAGGTTTGTTCTTGCTGATTGGGATGGGATGATTAAGATATGGGATATGGAGACAAATCGGGAATTATATGCTTTCACCGCCCCTATCGATCGGGTCAATATGAGAGACAGCACACCGGATAGAACAAAGATTATTTCTGTTTCTAGTGATGAGATAGGAGACACGAAGCCATTTAATATCACGAATAATATAGTGATATGGAATATAGAGACGGGTCACGCATTACTCACCATCACTGGTCATAATAGTGTATTCAATGATGTAGCAGTAACACCAGACGGGGAAAAAATTGTTTCTGCTAGTCGTGATGGGATGGTCAAAGTGTGGGATATAGAGACGGGTCAAGTATCACTCACCCTCGCTGGGCATAATGACGCAGTTACTAGCGTAAAAGTAACACCAGACGGGAAAAAAATTGTTTCTAGTGGTTGGGATAGGACGGTCAAAGTGTGGGATATAGAGACGGGTCAAGCATCACTCACCCTAGCTGGTCATAATAGTGTAGTCAGTAATGTAGCAGTTACACCAGACGGGAAAAAAATTGTTTCTAGTGGTTGGGATAGGACGGTCAAAGTGTGGGATATAGAGACAGGAGAATGTCTTACCACTTTTGTTGGTGAAAGCAGGTTTGGGCAAGTTATCATTTCTTTCGATGGCAAAAAGATATTTGCAAAAGAATTTAATTTGAATAGGGATGGTGTGTTCCATTTTTTAGAATTAATTGTTTAATCTCTAGTGTGAGATAGGGAAGAATTATTTGCGCTCAACCTGTTTAACCCGAAATAGATTTAGGATTTTGGCGATCGCCTCTAGCTCTTGAAAAACAGGATAATTCCGTGAGTAATAATAGAGTAGAGAGTTTATTTGAATAGACATAGACGAAAGACCTGCAAATTGTCTAAATCGAGATATCTAGCTGACATCGTGACTGTGAATTTCTCCACAGTCAATACTAAAAATTTATTTAGAATCATATAGGACTTACGCAAGATGTGACTGAAAACCTTATTCTTGCGTAGGGGTAATTCATGAATTACCCCTACTTTCGTTCCCTTTTGCGTAAGTCCTGTCATACTAGACCTCTTGCATAATTTTTTTATGGTATAATATAAGGTTTTGCATTTTTCTCAATTCTTAGATTGAAGTGGAAAAAAGAATAAAATGTGATCTTAGGTC
>NZ_JASJFB010000452.1:0-14233 GCF_030065455.1 Microcystis sp. M53602_WE12
CTGGGAGTGAGCGGGGGGAAAATTCAGGTACTTTTTCCCTGAAAATTAGGTAATTGACCAGATGAAAATCGGTAAAACCCTACACCCCACACCCCACACCCCACACCCTGCCCCCACGAAAAACTTTTTCAGCAAACCCTATTTATATCGTCATCAGAAAATATAGCAGTTAGCCGTCTATTAGATATTTTAGTACAAATGCTCGGACTTGTGTTCTAAATGTTCCACAAGTGCTTCGCCATCGTTCCGCTTATCTTCATGAGACCCCTGTTTAATTCTATTTTTTTACCCTTAAGTATTTCTACTTATTTCTAAAGTTAGATGCTCCCGTGTTTTCTTAAATGTATGGTAGAGGCATCTTGCCTTAGTCGGGATTAACCTTCTGTTAACTAAATTAACAGAAGGTTAATTAGATTAAGCTTTAGCTAATTAAATTAAATTAGCCTACCAGGGGTGACAAAAGTTAGTCACTGGTTCGCCCCTTCTTTGCTGTCAATTAATTTCAGCCTTTCTCACAACCATTCCCTAGGGGGGTTAAATTCATGTTTAAACTAGCTTCAGACTTTTTATCTTTAGATTTTCTCCGCCAACAAAATCAGAAAAATAAGCCAGAAAGTCAATTTAACTCTTTGCCAATTTCTCAAATCACGAAAGAGGGTAAAGTTTTAGCGATAATTCTCCGACGAGAGTTTAACCAAGAGGGGATTCATTTCCTAACTCCCGATGATTTTTCCCAACAGTTGGCCTATATGAGACACCCGACGGGAAAAAGTATTATGCCCCACGTTCATAACAAAGTACAACGGGAAGTATTTTTTACCCAGGAAGTCTTAATTATCAAAAGAGGAAAACTGCGGGTAGATTTCTATGATGACGACCAACAATATCTAGAAAGTCATATATTGAGAGATGGGGATGTGGTTTTGTTGATCCAAGGTGGTCATGGTTTCCAAGTCTTAGAAGAAGTAGAAATGATTGAAGTAAAACAAGGTCCCTACGTTGGTAATCAGGATAAAACTCGCTTTACAGGAATTGAGGAAACTGTGGTTAAAATGGCGGGAGCAGAGATAGCATGAGTAGCTTTATTCCCGTCAATGAGCCACTACTTGCGGGCAAGGAAAAACAGTATCTTAACGAATGTATTGATAGCGGTTGGATTTCTTCGGAAGGTCCCTTCGTTCAGAAGTTTGAAGAAAATTTTGCCCTCGCTGTTGGGCGAAAGTATGCCGTTTCCGTGTGCAATGGTTCTATGGCCTTAGAAGCGGCCATCGTCGCTTTAGGAATTGGTTCGGGGGATGAAGTGATTCTCCCCACTTTTACCATCATTTCCTGCGGAGCTGCCATTGTCAAAGCCGGGGCGATTCCCGTGGTCGTGGACTGCGAAGCGCAGACTTGGAACATGGATATCGGGCAGATAGAGGCAAAAATCACGCCCCGCACTAAAGCGATAATGGTGGTTCATATCTACGGATTACCGGTGGCAATGACTCCAGTTTTAGAATTAGCTCAAAAATACGGTTTAAAAATTATTGAAGATGCGGCGGAAATGCACGGTCAAACCTATCAAGGTAAACCCTGTGGTAGTTTCGGTGATATCAGTATCTTTAGTTTCTATTCCAACAAACATATTACCACTGGGGAAGGGGGCATGATTGTCACCAACCAAGAGGATATTTTTGAGCGTTGTCGTTCCCTGAGAAATTTATATTTTCAGCCCCAACGACGTTTTATTCACGAAGAACTGGGCTGGAATCTGAGGATGACTAATCTGCAAGCGGCAGTGGGTTTAGCACAATTAGAACAGCTAGAAACTTTTGTCCAGCGCAAGAGAAAAATGGGCAGACGCTACAGGGAATTATTGCAAAATATCCCCTGTCTAGAATTGCCTCTACCTCAAACTGATTATGCCGAAAATATTTATTGGGTTTATGGTATTGTTCTCAAAGATGAGGTTAACTTTGATGCTATGGAAGCGATGAAACGCCTCAAAGAACATCAGATTGGTACGCGTCCTTTTTTCTGGTGTATGCACGAACAACCGGTATTTCACAAAATGGGATTATTGCAAAATGTTTCCTGTCCCGTGGCTGAAAGACTGGCGCGCAGGGGTTTTTATCTGCCTAGCGGTTTAGCTCTCACGGACGAGCAAATTGAGCGAGTGGCCCAAGCAGTTCAGCAAGTTTTTGCTGAGGCTGAGTAGGGATGAAAAATTGATGAAAATTTTTTGAATAAAAACCGACTTTTATGATAATTGGCACGGAGTTTTTATCTTGGGTAGTAATTGCCTCTGGTTGCTTTTATTCCCTATATCTATGTATTTCAGTTCCCAAGGATGTTTTTTTTAATGGCGATGGGGCGCTGAAAGCTTTACTAGCTCGTCAGCTAAGTAATGGTCCATGGCGATTTGACTTAGTTGAGCGCGCAGAAGCTTGGGTTACTCGTCTTTGGCAAGAGGGTTTATACAGTTATCGCCCCCCTTTTGTTTACTACTTAAATCAACGTTATTATATCTCCTTTCCTTTTTCATTCTCTTTGCTAACTTCCCTTTTTTATAAACTTTGGGGTTATCGTGGGTTTTACTTGATTCCCCTCCTATCAATTTGGGTATTGTGGCTCAGTTTTTCAAGAGCAATTCCCGCTTTTTCCCTAGACAGTTGGGGGAGTCTTTTGGGATTAGTTATTTTGATTTTTGCTTCGCCCTTAACTCTATACAGTGCCATATATTGTGAACATACCCTCGCTGTTACTTTAGGATTTTTGGGAATTGTTATCGCTTTTTTTCTACCCGATACAGCTAATAGTGGCTGGCTGCCCAATTTATTAGGCGGATTTCTAGTGGGTTTATCAGTATGGTTCCGCTCCGAATGTCTGGCCCTAGTGGCAACTTTAACTTTATTAGTTTTCTTGGGTTTAACTCCAGAACAAACCTCAATTTTTGCTTGGTATTCAACCGAGCAAAATCTTAATGTTTCTGATTTTCTGCTAACTAATCGAATAGCTTTTAGTTTTGTACTAGGTATGATTGTTAGTGTGTTTTTACTGTGGTTGTGCAATAAGTTAATTTATAATCGTTTTCTAGGAGTTCACGCTCTGTTAGTCCTTGAGGAGTTTTCTTGGAAAAAACGTATTCAAGAAGCCCTGACCAGTTTTTATCAGTTGAATAGCTCTTTTTTGCTGCATTTTCCTATCTGTATAATTCCCTTAGCTTACTTGCTCACTTGGAGCGGTCAACAATTGAATTTTGCCAGGGATATTCCCGTAACTTTAATTAGTATAATGGCGATTATCATCTTGGCTGTTCTCGTCAATCTTCGCTGGCAAGGAATGGTCAAAACCAAGGCGTTAGTCAAGGACAATATAATTTACTTCCTGATACTTTTAGCCAGTTGTTATCTATTTGACATCGCCAATATATCTCTAGATAAACAAATGCTTTTTGTCTATGATCTCTATTTTATCTACACAGTAGGGGTGTCTTGTTTAGTCGATATTGCCCCGGGAGAAGTCATGGTGGGAGGTAAACAATGGGGACCGAGATATTTATTGCCTCTTATCCCCTTTGTTACCTTATTAACGGTGGAACAAGTAAAAATTGTCGGAGCGAACCAAGAAGTTTTACTAGCCAAGGGAAGCTGGGTTTTACTGTTAATCTTACTGGCAATAGCTGTCTATAAAAACATTTATCAAGGTGGAGAATTTTTCTATAAAACCCATCAGGGGATAGCACCAGCTATCAAAAGCATAGAAGAGAATCCTAATTCTATTGTTGTCTTTTCTCATCAATATGCGGCACAAGTTTTGGGTTTTGGTTTGGAGAAACAAAAAACTTTCTTCCGTGTAGAAGATAGTCAAGCCATGGTTAAACTATGCCAAGAATTAGTCGGTCAAGGATTGTCTAGTTTTCCCTACGTTTGCTATCCCTATCGCCCTTGTCAACTCTTAGAATCCCCACCGGAAGAACTGGAATTTAGCCAAGATGGACAAAAGTTTCAAATTGGCATAAATCGCTCTGGAATCATTGGTAAGTATCCTTTCTATGAAATAGTTATATCTGCTTCTGAGACAGGTTTACTATCCAAAAAATCCGAGGATAAGCCCACAATTACCCCAGCAGCTAATGATTTAGTCTGTACGATTTTACCCACTTATAACGAGCGAGATAATATTAGTCAATTAATTGAACGTTTACTAGCTAGTGTTCCTAGTCCTTATTTAGTGCTAGTGGTGGATGATAATTCTCCCGATGAAACTTGGCAGATAGTAGAAGATTTAGCCAAACAATATCCCACTCCTCCCCAAGATTCGCAATTCCAATCGGGGGTAATTTTGTGTCGCAGAATCAACGAGAAAGGGTTAACTTCGGCTCTACAGAGAGGTATTGACGATGCGATTAATCTGTATGGGGCTAAAATTATTACTTGGATGGATTGTGATTTATCTATGCCTCCAGAAGCTCTGCCACAATTAATCACACCGATTCGAACTAAAAAAGCTGATATGGTTGTAGGTTCTCGTTGGATTCCGGGGGGTGATGATGTTGCCCACGGACTGATGGCCCGGATGTTAAGCTGGATTATTAATCGCATGGCCATCGTGATGCTAGGCAATCAAGTTCACGACTATACCAGTGGTTTTATTGCCGTTCGTTCTCAGGTTTTAGAAAAAATTCGCTTAAAGGGAGATTATGGAGAATACTGCATTGATTTATTAACCCGTGCCAATCGTTTAGGTTATAAGTTAGTGGAAGTTCCTTATCTTTGCGTTCCCCGCATTTATGGTGAGAGTAAAACTGGAATTAATCTCTGGGATTATTTGTCAAAAGGACGGAAATATGTGGCAACTATTTGGCAATTATGGCAAGAAAGATAAGACAATTATCTCTTTTTTTAACTAGAATTAGTGATTCTCTTGATTCAACTCTAGGAGCTAAACTTATGAAGAAAATGTTTACTTTTTGGCCTTGGTTAGCTACCGTTGGGGTGGCCTGGTCTTTGGGTTTTTTTTATAACGTATACTACGGTGGTGAATTAAAGTGGCTCCTACAAATGTACGAACAAAAAGTATCTTTTGCCAAGCAGATAGATGCACCGAGACGAATAATTTTTGCGGGGGGGTCGGGAGTACAATATAGTATTAACTCTCAATTCCTCGAACAGGAGCTAAAAATCCCAGTTTTTAACTTTGGTTTACAGGGAGATTTGGGATTAAATGTCATTTGCCCAATTATTTTAGAACAGGTACGTCCGGGGGATATAGTGGTTCTCATTCCTGAATATTTGATGTTACTGGATGATGATGGTATTGGTTATGGTGATGGTTTATTTGGTTCGGTTCCCTTTAGTGTTGCCATTGGAAAACCGGGTTTAGGAAATATACCCTTAGAACAATTAGTTTCCGAGACTTGGTTAATGGGAGTTCCTAGTTTACGCGCTATGGTAAAAACTGCTGTTGATGTTATACAAACAGGAAAAGCTAGGGGTTATTTATCAGATCCAATCACAGAAAAAGGAGATCCTACCGTAGTCAAACATCGTACAGGTAAATGGTGGGCTAGAACATTTGATCGACCTGTTTCGCAACACTCCCTCAAACGCATCGCTCAATTTCAAGAGGAGTTAAAAGCTAAAGGTGCTGATTTAGTAGTTTCTCTCTCTTGGGTTTATGCTAAGACCGATGAAACTACCGTCAAAAATGTTAAAAAAACTATTGAAGAATTGTCTAATATAGTGCCTTTAATCTACAATCCAAAAACTCTTAATCTGCAAACAGATTCTAGTTTATTTGCCGATACCCATGAGCATTTATTACCGGAAGCAAGAATAAGACGCTCTAGGGAACTGGTGCAACAACTGCGTCCTATAATTCAGGAAACAACTACTCAAAATCATCGAATTATTTCTATTCTCAATCGATAATTGAAAATTAGATAAAACTTTTGTACTAGCAGTAATTTGGGATGGAGATAGCAGGGAATTGATTTAACCGGCAAAATTACCGTAAATTTCCCTGAATTTATTCAATTTTATTTTTTGGAATTGTTCTTCCTTCAACAAAGGTTCTTTTCCTCTCGGATGTTCCTGACTCTTTTTCTTGAGATTTTAACTCCTTCTTTTCCTAATTCGTTAAAGCTTTTGATAATTTGGGTTCTTCGGTTTGTGTTATGCAATGGACGGGAGTTATAAGGGGTGAAACCCTTATATAGAAAGACATTGCTTCGATTTTTGCCAATTGTTTTCAATCTAGAACGAGCTAATCAATTAAGTCTTTTGCCAGATAAGGATTTAGCCGATTTTTGCCCCCTGATCGAACCATACCAAGTAACGAAGAACCCTCTTTTTCTTGAGATTTTAACTCCTTCTTCTCCTAATTCATTAGAGCTTTTGAGAATTTTAAAACTATATTGATAATCTCATCCCACAGCTACTGCCGCATTTTTGATTGTCCATCCTCAAGATATTTTACCTAACCAGTGCCATCTTCTTGTTGCCACCGAATCTTGACTTGCTTTATATCTATCTTTCATTTGCTCTGAACTTGGATGTGCGGCTAAGTAGGCTTTTTTGGGCATTTTATCTCCTCGTCCTTACTCTTCTTATGATACTAAATCCGGTTATTAAAGACTGATTATTTATTCCTCCTGTTGCCTCTTGCCTTTTGCCTTTTGCCTGTCCTAATAAGTAGCCTATACTCAACGGATTTAGTATGATAACAGGATTTGCTATTACCCCTCGCTCAAATTTGTGCTACTATGGAAGGTAATATCGAGGATTTAATTTCTTGGCCTCCTAGTGCTAATCATTGGGTAAAACCCTTATAATTACTAGAATATGAAGATAAGCTGAAAGATTCCCCGTTTGCAATTATTATGTATGAATAATGTTATTGACCATGATCGTTTATTTAAGGAATTAATTGCGACTTTTTTTGTTGAATTTATTCAGTTGTTTTTTCCTGAGATTATCAATTATTTAGAGCCTAATCAGATCACATTTTTAGACAAAGAAGTCTTTACCGATGTCACGGAAGGAGAAAAGTATGAAAGTGATTTAGTCGCCCAAGTTCAATTTCGAGGACAATCATCATTTTTCTTAATTCATCTAGAAGCACAGTCTAGCTCTCAACCGGAATTTAATCGGCGAATGTTTACTTATTTCGCTCGTCTGCATCAAAAATTTGCCTTACCAGTTTATCCCATTGTCATATTCTCCTATGATCGTCCACAAAAAGAAGCAATTCTTCAATATAAAATTGAGTTTCCTGACTTAAAAGTGTTAGAATTTAACTATCAAGTTGTCCAGTTAAATCGCTTGAATTGGCGAGATTTTATTAATCAACCTAATCCCGTCGCCGCCGCTTTGATGGCTAAGATGAAAATTGCCCCTCGGGATAGAGCAAAAGTTAAGGCACAATGTCTAAGATTATTGGTAACATTAAGATTAGATGCCGCTAGAATGCAATTGATTTCAGGCTTTGTCGATACCTATCTCAATCTCAACTCGTCCGAGGAGATAGAATTTCAACAGGAGATTAGCACATTTATTCAACCCGAACAGGAGGGAGTTATGCAGATTACAACCAGTTGGATGCGCCGCGGTTTAGAACAGGGTTTAGAACAGGGTTTAGAACGGGGTTTAGAACGGGGTTTAGAACAGGGTTTAGCAAGAGAAAGAAATCTAATTATTCGTCTGATTAAACGTAAGTTAGGAGCTATTGATGTGGATATAGAGAGTCGGATTATGCCCTTGAATATTGATGATCTAGAACGAGTGGGGGAAGCTTTATTGGATTTTTCAACAGTGGAGGATTTAACTAATTGGTTAAATGCTTTAGATGCTTAGTATTTTTCTCTTAAACTTCACAGAAGGCTAGGTATGGATATGAGTATAACTTTTGAAAATGCCATCCAACAAACTCAAGATTTACTAAGTCAAATTGAGTTTTTAGATACCGATACAATAACTCAGAAAATTACTGAGTTAGTCTCCACAGAAAATGGAGCTAGAGGATTTTTTGTTACTTATTTAACCAGCGATTTACCCTATACGGAACATCCTAGTTTAGAAGTAATCACTGCTTTAAAAACTTCCCCGATATTGGTGAATGAATTATTAGTCAAAAATCTGGCTATGTCCACGGCAATGGTCATCTATCATCGCAGTCAAGGAGACGAAGAAAACGCCCAAGGTTCTGAGAAAGTCCAAGAAAAAACTGGTCAACTAATTAAGCAGTTATTATCGCAGTCCTTGGGGGAAAAATTACAACAATTAGCCACCAGTTTAAACACAGGACAAGGAGAATATCAAGCCTTTCTAGAACGCTGGGGATATGACGATTGCCAACGTCAAGCGATCGCAAAAATCATTCAACCTTTTCTTTAGTAACTAGCTGATTTTTTCCCAAAGATTTCGCCCAAAATAGGGAGCGATCGGTTAGAGGAATTAACTCTTTTACCTCTTGTTGGCTGCTAAAATGGCTTATTGAAGTAAATCGGCTCTCTTACTCTTGGTGTGATAAGTTTAACTTATATAAGACCGATCAATCTTTGTGTGCTTTGTGTCTTTGTGGTTCGTTCCATTCGCTCGCCAGTGGGAATGTATCTGAGAATAGATTTTACCCACCAAACCCAAGAGAGCCGCAAATCCCCAGCAAAGGCATTAGGGGGTTTTGCCATAGCCGCCACAAAACCAAGGCATTTAACCACTGTACCAGTATTTCTTAGTCAACTTCCGGGAGGTAAAACCCCAAGCCGATGATGGGATTTGAACCCACGACCAATTGATTACGAATCAACTACTCTACCACTGAGCTACATCGGCACATTGCCAGTTCCCGATTATATCACGGACAATAGATACAGAGCTAGAAAAATTTTTTTATGAGCAAATCCCCTCGACTTGATCCCCAAAAATACGCGCGCTTGAAAGAGGAAGCGGCCAATCCCTACCGAGGTCTGCGGCAGTTTATCTATCTCGGTCTAGGGGCCTCTGGTTTTATCGGTGCGGTGGTGTTTCTGGCCCAATTAGCGGCAGCCAGGGACGTAGCCACCGCCTTACCCAATTTTGCCCTACAAATCGGTGTGGTGGCCCTGATGATTTGGTTATTTCGTCGGGAAAAAAAAGCTGGCGGTTGAGGGAGTAGCCACCGATAGCCAAAACGGTCTCTTTCCCTGGAGAATAAAAGTTAACATTAACTCCAATCTTTCTGTGTTATGATCAGGGGGAGAGTCAAGATTAGTGTTCAAGTTCGTTTTCAGTATTAATTCGGTAAGTCTTTTACTTTAGTATTGTTCGGCTTCTCCCTGAATTTTGTGTCTCCACACCGTTTCGAGTATTGTTCGAGGATTCAAGTATTATGTCTATTTTTGTTGGTAATCTCTCTTACGAGATTTCCCAAGAAGATCTGGTCGATGTCTTTGCAGAGTACGGCAAGGTTAAGAGGGTTCATATTCCCTTGGACAAAGAGACACAGCGCAAACGCGGTTTCGCCTTCGTGGAAATGGAAAGTAAAGCCCAGGAAGCCGCCGCAATTGAGGCACTAGATGGTGCTGACTGGATGGGGCGATCAATTAAAGTTAACGAGGCCCGCGATCGTGAAGAGCGCGCGCCCTTCAATGGTGGTGGTGGTGACAGAAAAAAACGCTATTAAGCTTTTTTTGTGAATAATTGTGGGAGGGTGGACAGGGTTCACCCTTTTTTGTCGGCAATTGCGATCGCTGCTCCTCTCAAAACCAATAGAAATCTAAATGTCTGAGTCTCTCCAAAAGGTAACAAGTAGGGTTTGCGGCAAAAAGTTTTTCGTGGGGGTAGGGTGTGGGGTGTGGGGTGTGGGGTGTAGGGTTTTACCCATTTTCAGGTGGTCAGTTACCTAATTTTCAGGGAAAAAGTCCCGGAATTTTACCCCCGATCACTCCAAGGGTCAGCACTTTTTGAGGGAAAAAAAATCTAAAAACCTTATCTAACAAGGTTTTTAGATTTATTCAGCAAACCCCAAGTAAACTATAAGGGATATCGCCATCAGATTCTGATCGGCGATCAACTCTTTCTGTGTTATGATCGAGGCGAGAGTCAAGATTGGTGTTCAAGTTCGTTTCCAGTATTAATCCGGTAAGTTTTTTACTTTAGTATTGTTCGGCTTCTCCCTGAATTTTGTGTCTCCACACCGTTTCGAGTATTGTTCGAGGATTCAAGTATTATGTCTATTTTTGTTGGTAATCTCTCTTACGAGATTTCCCAAGAAGCTCTGGTCGATGTCTTTAGAGAGTACGGCGAGGTTAAAAGGGTTCATATTCCCGTGGATCGGGAGACAGGCCGCAAACGCGGTTTTGCCTTCGTGGAAATGGAAAATAAAGGCCAGGAAGGCGCCGCGATTGCCGCCCTGGATGGTGCTGAATGGATGGGGCGATCAATTAAAGTTAACCAGGCCCGCGAGCGTGAAGAGCGCGCGCCCTTCAATGGTGGTGGTGGTGACAGAAAAAAACGCTATTAAGCTTTTTTTGTAAATAATTGTGGGAGGGTGGATAGGGTTCACCCTTTTTTCGTCGACAATTGCGATCGCAGATCCGCTCAAAACCAATAGAAATCTAAATGTCTGAGTCTCTCCAAAAGGTAACAAGTAAACTATAAAGGATATCGTCATCAGAATCTGATCGGCGATCGACTCCCGAATATATGGACAACAAAAACCCATGGAGACAACCTATACCCTAGCTGATGGGCGTGAAGCACTTCAATGCCCCACTTTAGTTGAAGATGATCGCACGGGCATGAGTCCCGAAACCCTAAAACGGGCTTTTCTGGACAATTTGTTTTATTTGCAAGGGGTTAACCGCACTAATGCCAGTCCCTACAATTACTATGTCGCCCTTGCCTACACCGTTCGCGATCGCCTCCTGCGTCGTTTTCTGAAATCCACCGACACCTACAAACAAGAAAAAGTTAAACTCGTCTGCTATTTCTCCGCCGAATTCCTCATGGGGCGGTATTTAGGCAATAATCTCGCTAATTTGGGTATTTACGACCTAATCAAAGAGATGATCGAGGAATTAGGTCTTGATTTTGAGGAAATTATCGAACAGGAACCGGATCCCGGCCTCGGAAACGGCGGTTTAGGGCGTTTAGCGGCTTGTTTCCTCGATTCCCTCGCTTCCCTAGAAATTCCCGCCATCGGTTACGGGATCCGCTACGAATTTGGCATTTTCCATCAAATCATCCAAAACGGTTGGCAGGTGGAAATCCCCGATAACTGGCTACGCTTCGGCAATCCTTGGGAATTACCCCGTCCCGATGAAAGTGTGGAAGTAAAACTGGGTGGCCGGACGGAAATCTATCACGACGATAAGGGACAGGAACGGGTACAATGGCTGCCGGAACGTCGGGTTTTAGCCATTCCCCACGATACCCCCGTCCCGGGTTACAAAACCAACACGGTTAACGCTTTGCGTCTCTGGAAAGCAGAAGCGAGTGAATCGTTTAATTTTGAGGCTTTTAACGCCGGGTTATACGATCAATCCGTGGCCGAAAAAATGGACGCGGAAACCATTTCTAAAGTCCTTTATCCCAACGATAACACCCCCGCCGGTCGCGAATTACGTCTCGCCCAACAATACTTTTTTGTGGCCGCTTCCCTGCAAGATTTAATTCGCATTCACCTAAAAAGCCACAAAAATCTGCAAAACTTCCACGAAACCGCCGCTATTCAACTGAACGATACTCACCCCGCCATTGCGATCGCTGAGTTAATGCGTTTGTTAGTGGATGAAAACGGCTTAGAATGGTCAAAAGCTTGGGCAATTACCCAAAAAACCTTCGCTTATACCAATCATACCCTATTGCCGGAAGCCCTGGAACGTTGGTCGGCGGATTTACTTGGTAAACTGCTGCCCCGACATCTAGAAATTATCTATCTGATCAATCACTTTTTCCTTGAGGATGTGCGGACTTGGTTTCCCGATAACGAGGAATTATTGGGCAAATTGTCGATAGTTGAAGAAGCTGGTTGGGGTAATAAACAAATTCGCATGGCTAATTTAGCCTGTGTGGGTAGTCACTCGATTAACGGAGTCGCCGCTTTACACACAGAGTTACTGCAAAAGGACACCCTGAAAGAGTTTGCCATGCTCTGGCCGGAAAAATTCTACAATAAAACCAATGGTGTCACCCCGCGCCGGTGGATTTTATTGAGCAATCCCCAATTATCGGCACTATTTACTGAAAAAATCGGCGATGATTGGTTAAAAGACCTGAAGGAATTGCGAAAACTGGAACAATACCTTGATGATCCCGAATTCCGTCAGCGTTGGTATGAAATTAAACAGGCGAATAAGGCCGATTTAGCGGCTTATATGCTGAAAACCCGCAATATCGAGGTGGATGTTAATTCGATTTTCGATGTGCAGGTAAAACGGATTCACGAATACAAACGCCAACATCTGGCAGTTCTGCACATTATCGCCCTTTACAATCGCATTAAACAGAACCCTCAGATCGATATCGTGCCGCGCACTTTTATCTTTGGTGGTAAGGCAGCCCCCGGTTACTTTATGGCTAAGTTAATTATTAAGTTAACTAATGCTGTAGCTGAAATTGTTAATAAGGATCCTGATGTCAGAGGTCGTTTAAAATTGGTTTTCCTGCCTAACTTTAACGTTTCTTTGGGTCAACGCATCTATCCGGCGGCGGATCTGTCCGAACAGATTTCCACGGCGGGTAAGGAAGCTTCCGGAACCGGTAACATGAAGTTTGCCATGAATGGCTCCCTCACCATTGGGACTCTGGACGGTGCTAATATCGAAATTCGCGAGGAAGCAGGGGCAGAAAATTTCTTCCTTTTTGGCTTGACAGCAGGAGAAGTTTATGCTAAGAAAGCACACGGTTATGAACCGATGAGCTATTACAAAAATAATCGCGAATTGAAGGGAGTGATCGATCGAATTAAGAGTGGTTATTTTAGCCATGGTGACCAGGAATTATTCAGGCCGATCGTCGATTCTCTCCTCTACGATGACCAGTATATGCTTTTAGCTGATTATCAATCCTACGCTGATTGTCAGGAACAGGTAAGTGAAGCTTATCGCGATCGGGACAAGTGGACGCGGATGTCGATTCTCAACTCGGTTCGTATGGCCAAATTCTCTAGCGATCGCACAATCTGGGAATATTGTCAAGAGATTTGGAAAGTTAATCCGGTCAAGATTAGTTTAGAGGATTAAAAAACTCGGTCAAGTTCGGGTTTAGTCCTTGACTAGCCCGAATTCTGGAACCGTAGCCCCAAAAATGCTTTGTGAAAACGTCTAAACTATGATTTTTATGATTGTTTGATGGACTAGGATTTTAAGTTTTATACACTTCAATTATTTCTAGTTATAGTTAGGTTTTCTTTTCGGCTTGTGAACTCTTTTAAACTGTAAACTGATATTTCCAAAATTAAGCAATAATCCAATATCTAACCCATAAGCTTCGAGATAATTGATAGCTTGTGCTAAGTGAACGTCTTCAAGTTGAATAACGGCTTTTAATTCTACCATCACTTTACCTTCAACAAAAAAGTCAACTCGTCTTGTACCTATTTGATCATCTTTATAAAAGATCGGCATTTCGTGTTCTCTCGAAAAAGATAATCCCTGTAGGTTCATTTCTTTTGCCAAAGCACGTTGATAAATTACTTCTTGAAAACCATTTCCTAAGATACGGTGAACTTCCATTGCACAACCAATAATTTTACCTGTTAGTTCACTTTCAGGGTATTGGGGATTAATAAAAGTCATGGCTAGGATTTAGATGATGAAGTGAGGATTTTGATTAGATTGTCTCTGATAATTCAATGTCTAAACTATGATTAGACTCATGATTTAATGATGGACTATGATTGGGTTGTTTTTGACAATTCAATGTCTAAACTATGATTTAGAATGATTGAATGATAGACTATGATTAGGTTATCTTTCGACAATCACGACTATTTATTGTATTATATCACATCATGGGGTCGCTCTCTCGAAAAGAATCATAGTCCATCACATAATCACAAAAATCATAGTTAAGACGATGATTAGAATGAGCGACTATGATTAGGTTATCTTTGACAATCATGAGTATTTATTGTCTTATATCACATCATGGGGTCGCTCTCTCGAAAAGAATCATAGTCCATCACACAATCACAAAAATCATAGTTAAGACGATGATTAGACTCATGATTGAATGAGCGACTATGATTAGGTTATCTTTGACAATCA
>NZ_JASJFB010000297.1:0-8660 GCF_030065455.1 Microcystis sp. M53602_WE12
AGTTAGCCTTTTGAGTGAATCTCCGGCGGATATGGGAGGATTTAAAGAGGCAATTTTAGAGATTAAAGGCGATAACGTCTATAGTAAGCTGAAATTTGAGGCGGGAGTCCATCGGGTGCAGCGGGTTCCTCTGACGGAAGCCAGTGGTCGCGTCCACACTTCTACCGCTACCGTGGCGATTATGCCAGAAGTGGACGATGTGGAAGTGCATATCGATCCCAAGGATATTGAGTTAACCACGGCTAGATCCGGGGGTGCAGGCGGTCAAAATGTCAATAAAGTGGAAACTGCCGTCGATTTAATCCATAAACCCACGGGAATCCGAGTTTTTTGTACCGAGGAGCGATCGCAATTGCAAAACCGGGAACGAGCTATGCAGATTCTCCGGGCGAAACTGTACGATATGAAGTTACAGGAACAACAGGAAGCGGTCAGTTCCATGCGACGCTCTCAGGTGGGAACTGGTTCCCGTTCGGAAAAAATTCGCACCTATAACTATAAGGATAATCGTCTCACCGATCATCGCTTAAATCAGAATTTTTCCCTCGATCGCATTTTAGACGGCGATATCGAAGATGTGATCCAATCCTGTATCGCCAAGGATCAACAGGAAAAACTGGCAGAATTAGCCGCTGCCCAAGAGACAGCTTAATCAGGACAAGGGAGACTCCGAGACTCCTGGATTATTTTTATTTATGCTCCCCACTCCCCTCTCCCCAACCCGCAACGGTCAAACCCTTTGCTACTTTTTGGCTTTTTACTTGCTATAATCGATCGTCGAATTTGAGTAGGAGACGGGAGAAAATGGCCGATTGGCAGGAAATAGAGGGGGGGATCACGGCCCCAAAAGGATTTAAATCCGCAGGGATGGCCGCAGGGCTAAAACCGTCCGGTTTGCCCGATTTAGCCCTAATTGTCTCGGAAACAGAAGCGATCGCCGCCGGAGTCTTTACCACCAGTCAAGTGCGGGCCGCTTGCGTCGATTATTGCCGTCAACGCCTACAAACTAAAGCCAGCGCCAGGGCGATTTTGTGTAATGCCGGCCAAGCAAACGCCGCCACGGGGGAAGCTGGATGGCAAGATGCTCTCGATAGTGCCGCCGCCTTGAGCCAAGTTTTAGGGATTCCCGCCGATGCAATTTTGCTGGCATCTACGGGAGTGATCGGGCAACGGATTCGCATGGATGCGTTAACCGCCGCTTTACCGACCTTAGCGGGTTTATTGTCGGAAAATGGCGGCGAAAGCACGGCCCGGGCGATTATGACCACGGATCTAGTCCCCAAATCGATCGCCTTGCAAACCACCATCGATGGTCGTCCGGTCACAATTGGGGGAATTGCCAAGGGATCGGGGATGATTCACCCGAATATGGCGACGATGCTCTCCTTTATTACCTGTGATGCTGCAGTATCGACGGTTCTCTGGCAAAATATGTTAAGTCGGGCGGCTAATAAAAGTTTTAATCAGATTACGGTGGATGGGGACACCAGTACCAATGACAGTCTGATCGCCTTGGCTAACGGTCAATCGCGCACCACGGCGATCACAGAAATGGGCCGGGATGCCCAAAAGTTAGAGGCCATGTTAACGGAAGTTTGTCAATACCTGGCCAAAGCGATCGCCCGGGATGGGGAAGGAGCCACCTGTTTAATAGAAGTGCGGGTTTCGGGGGCGGCCGATGATCAGTCCGCTCGTCAGATTGCTCGCACCATTGCCGGTTCTTCCTTAGTAAAATCGGCGGTTTTCGGTCGAGATCCCAACTGGGGACGAATTGCGGCGGCCGCGGGCCGGGCCGGGGTTGTCTTCCATCAAGAAGACCTGCAAATTAAGTTAGGCGACTTCGTGATGATGGAAAATGGTCAACCTCTGGCGTTCGATCGAGCTAGTGCCAGTAATTACCTGAAAGCGGCAGCAAGCGGGGCTTATTTACGAGAAGATACCGTTTTAATGTCTATCTGTATCGGTAACGGTTCGGGAACAGGTACGGCCTGGGGTTGCGATCTTAGTTACGATTACGTCAAAATTAACGCCGAGTACACCACTTAAAGCGATCAATCGGTTCTGTAAACAGGCTCTCTTGTCCTTGCTGGATTGTAGCCCAACAGCTTGATCAAAGGTTGACGTTAGGCTCTAGTCTATACCGACAATCTCGATGATCGATCCTGTTGATTACACAGCATCCGAGAGAGCCGATTACCCGATTAACAGATAAACTTTAATGGTTGGATTGTAAGTAGCTGGTTATAATTAAATTAAAAATGGATTTTAGGTTCGATCCCCCCTGCCCCCCTTGATAAGGGGGGTGCCGATCCCCCCTTAGTCCCCCCTTAATCCCCCCTTAATAAGGGGGGCATCTGACAACTTTTAACGCCTACCTACTTACTTCTTTTCAACCGGTCTCGAAAACAGTTTTGTCAGTCCCTCAGTCCCTTGGCAAAATCCATCTATTGGCGGGGAAAACGCTGCATGGTTCCGAAAAAATCACCACGAATTCCTTTAGAATTGCACCAGATCAAGGCTTACGAGTTTTATCAAAAACGGCTGGCATCGGGTAAAGAAGGCAATGAGATAGATGACTGGCAGCAAGCGAAAGAATATTTGAGCCAACATCCCAGAGCGATTCTTGCTTGGAATCTAAAAATGCCCTATCGCGGGGGAAAAAGGCTAATTAAAAGATTGTTGCTATCGCTCCAGTCTCTTGTCAGAGTTGCTTGGAAACTGCTAATCTTTCCCTTCTGGCTATTTCAGCAAATACCGGGGCTTTTTGCCCGTGAAGACAAAGACAGCCGCACCTTTGCCATTGATGTGGTCAAAACGATTATTTCTGCCCTGGGATTAATTGCTACCCTTTTGGCAGGAATTGGGCTTATTGTCAATTATTTCAATTCTCAAGCGGAAATGCAACTGACTCAGCAACGTCTGATTACCGAGCGCTTCTCGAAAGCTGTCGAGCAAATCGGTAGTGGTAAAGAGGAGGTGGTAATTGGCGGCATTTATTCCCTAGAGCGAATTGCCAAAGATTCTCCCAAGGATCAATGGACAATTATGGAAGTGCTGACTTCCTACATTCGTAAAAATTCCCCCATTCCCTCGAATATTCAACAACTGAAGCCAGAGGCAGAGGAAAGAGAGAAGACCCCAGAAAAGCTCCCTTCCGTGAGTATTCCAGTTCAGGCCGCTTTAACGGTAATCGGGCGGCGTAAAGGGGATAATTTGGCTGAAACAACTGACTCTAATAAAATTAAAATTCTTGATTTAAGTCGGACAAATTTGAGGGGAGCCAACCTCAACCGAGCCAACCTCAACCGAGCCAACCTCGACGGAGCCAACCTCAACGGAGCCTTCCTCGAAGAAGCCAACCTCGACGGAGCCAACCTCAACCGAGCCAACCTCAACCGAGCCAACCTCGACGGAGCCAAGCTCATCGGAGCCAACCTCATCGGAGCCTTCCTCAACGGAGCCAACCTCAACGGAGCCAACCTCAACGGAGCCAACCTCATCGGAGCCAACCTCATCGGAGCCAACCTCAACGGAGCCAACCTCAACGGAGCCTTCCTCAAGGGAGCCAACCTCATCGGAGCCTTCCTCGAAGAAGCCAACCTCAACGGAGCCAACCTCAACGGAGCCTTCCTCAACGGAGCCAACCTCGACGGAGCCTTCCTCATCGGAGCCTTCCTCGAAGAAGCCAACCTCAACGGAGCCAACCTCAACGGAGCCTTCCTCAACGGAGCCGAGGGTCTTAATCCAGAACAAATTAAATCGGCCTGCTTTTGGGAAAAAGCAATATACACGGAAGCCAAGTGGGATGAAGATAAACAATTATGGGTGGTTGCTGACCGGGAAGCCAATCAACGAGAAATCGAGAAACTCAAAAGGGACAAAAACTCAGATCCGCCAAATCCGAGGCTCTTCTCGGCTTTGTGTGATAATTTTTGCTTATGGAATCGTGAAATGCTTACTGGAGACGAAACTAGCATTTTCCCCTAATTGAAGCGAAAAAACCCCGCATGACTTCAAGAAATCACCGGGGTTTTTAGGAAAAATAGGGATAGGGAAGGAATTTAACCCTCGGTTTCCTCTCTGGTTTGGATAAACAGAATCAAGAGGAAAACCGTGGGGACTAGGACGAATAGGATACTAGCGATAAAGCCGAGATTATTTACCTGCATGAGTTAACTCCCTTAAGTGACAACGGATTTGCATTAAAGATTAACTCCTAGAATATCATCCCAGAGGGCGTTGCTGATTTGAGAGGGGAAGTGGGGAAGTGGCAGAAAGTTCCGAGGTTTCCTTCCCCACACCCCACACCCTACACCCTACACCCCACACCCCACACCCTACACCCCACACCCCACACCCCACACCCCACACCCTACACCCCACAACCTCTTTCAAGTCAGGTAGTCACCTTTTCACCCCCTTGGCCCGCGCGTTTTTAATCGGTACTTTTGGTTCGGTGGCGATGATGTGAAGATCGATATTTTTCTGCCAGATCAGACGCATGAGTTTTTGGGTGAAAGAACCTTTGATGAAATTCTTCCAGCGCGATTGAAGGCTCTCCCCGATCACAATCTGGGTGATTCGTTCCTGTTCGGCCACTTCTGCGATCGCTGATGCCACCTGATAGCTTTTAACCCGTAAGAATTTCCCCTCGAAGTCCCGACATAAACGTTCGCAGGTTTCGATATGTAAAGCCTCCTCTTTGGTGAGAAAGCGATCGGGTTTATCGACGAAAATCACGAAAAATTCCGCATTCATATACCCCGCTATCCGCGCTCCTCGACGTAATAATCGTAAAGAGTTGGGATAGGTGGAAACACAGACTAATACCCGTTCGTGAACGGGACAGAATTGACCGATAAATGTCGAATTACTCGCTTCTTCTTCCACTGTATCGGCCACTTCACGCAGGGCGAGTTCCCGGAGGGCGATTAAATTGCGCCGTCGAAAGAAATTATTTAAAGATGGTTGGATCTTTTCGGGAGCGTAGATTTTTCCCGCTAATAATCTTTCCTCTAGGGTTTCAGCGGTAACATCTACCACGATCACTTCATCAGCTTCCTCCAAAATTCGATCGGGTATTCGCTCCCGCACCACCACCCCAGTGATTCGGGCAACCAAATCGTTTAAACTCTCGATATGCTGGATATTCACTGTCGAGTAAACATCGATTCCCCGGGATAAAATTATCTCCACGTCCTGAAAGCGTTTCTCTCGCTCCGAACCAGGCGCGTTCGTGTGGGCTAATTCATCGATCAGACACAGCTGCGGCGAGCGGGCGATAATCGCTTCTGTATCCATTTCCGAGAGAGTAAATCCCTCTTTCTCTAGGATTTTTCTCGGTACGATTTCCAACCCCTCGGCTTTTGCGGCGGTCTCTTTCCGGCCGTGGGTTTCGAGCAGTCCGATCACCACGTCGGTTCCCTGCTTTCTGAGGCTATGCCCCTCCTCCAGCATTTTGTAAGTTTTCCCGACCCCCGGGGCCATGCCGATAAAAATTTTATGTCTTCCCCGTCGCACGCTCGTCTCCTTTTTGGCAACTTCCCTTGTAGATTAATACTAAATCCAGTTATTAAAAACTGATTATCTATTCCCTCTTTTGCCTTTTGCCTGTCCTAATATGTAGCCTATACTCAACGGATTTGCTCTGAGAGTGCTTATTGACTAGAGGTAATACCGCGCTGACGTAATTGGTCGATAAAAAATTCTTCTAGGGAAGCACGAGCTAAATTCAGACTAATCAAGCGAGCATCGATACTAGGCAGGGCAGCCAGAAAAGCAGCGGGTTCTCCCTGTAATTGTCCCTGCCAACAATTATCGCGCCAATGCAAACCGAGTATCCATTGCTGTAGTTGATCCTCCCTACCACCTTGAACAATCACCTGATAGACATCAGCACGACCGAGAATTTGCTCGAGGGAACCAACACAGAGTAATTCTCCCCGGGCCAACAGGGCAATGCGATCGCAAATTTGTTCCACATCGGAGAGAATATGAGAGTTAAAAAAGATGGTTTTCCCCCGTTGTTTGAGGGATTGAATAATTTCCCGCACCTGATAGCGACCGATAGGGTCTAGTCCCGACATCGGTTCATCGAAAAAGACTAATTCAGGATCATTGATTAATGCTTGGGCTATACCGATCCGTTGCATCATTCCCTTAGAATATTGACGCAATTGTTTTTTCTGGGCAGTTTTGCGGTCTAATCCCACTAAATCCAATAATTCAGGAATGCGTTTTTTCTGCACAGAAGAGGGAATTTGAAAAATGCTGGCGATTAATTGCAGGAATTCCCAGCCGGTGAGATAGTCGTAGTAGTAGGCATTTTCGGGAAGATAGCCGATGCGTTGCCTGACCGAGCGATCGCCAATTGGCTGACCGAGAATCAAGGCCCGTCCGGAAGTGGGTCGGACAATCCCCAAAAGGGTTTTTAAGAGTGTGGTTTTGCCGGCCCCGTTCGGGCCTAATAATCCAAAGGTTTCGCCCTCATGGACAATTAAAGTACAGTTTTTCAAGGATTCGATTTTTTTATCTAACCAGAATCCTGTCCGATAAGTTTTTTGTAAGTTTAACGTCTCTAGCACAGTTTGACGGCTGGTATTCGTCATTGTTTTGGAATCATCTGAGACAGAATACATGGGTCGGATATCCCTCTTCCTACACTTTGCTTTTATTATCCCCAAATTGTCACCAGCAATGTCAACGGTATCAAAATAGCCCGGTTTTGGAACCCAGAAAAATCCCAACTGGTCTTGAGAATAGGTATCAGTGTAGTTCTGGGCTATTGCCAGCTTTCTTCTCTGGCATGGGTGTGAATTAGCCGCTAAAATCTGTTAGAAAGGTAACTTTGACACTTGAGCGGCAACTGGTACAATAGGGCGAACGCTTACGGAAACCAGACTCTTACACAAACACAGCATGAAACAACTCCTCAATTGCCTCAATTCGTTGACAGTGGCCAGTGTAGCCACTATCGCCTTGGCCTATCCTAGCATCGCTCAAGTTAATCTGTCTGTTTATCCCGCTCCTTCCTCGTCGAACGAATCCATAGAATTATACGTTCCCCCGCCAGAAAACAATAACACCAATAATACCTGTACTCAATCGATCGGGGCAAATATCGATAAAGTTATTAGTCAAGCTCCCAATCAGTGGGGTATATTAATCGAATCTATCGATCGCCAAACAGTTATTTATAGTCATAACGCTGATCGCTATTTTATCCCCGCTTCTAATACAAAGTTATTTACCACGGCTGCCGCTTTACAAGTGATGAACCCGGAAACGACGATTCAGAAGAAATCCCTGCGCGATTGGGTTAATATCACTAATCAGAGAAGTAATAATTTCTACGCTGACACTCTTTTTCGCTTTATCGGCGGTGCTAAAAATGTTACTGCCATCTTGGCACAATTGGGCATCAATCCCAGTGGTTTTCGTTTAGCCGATGGTTCGGGATTATCCCGCCGTAATACCGCTACTCCCCGCTCGATCGTGGAAATTTTGCGGGTGATGTATTATTCTCCTAATCGAGACACTTTCTATGCTTCCTTACCGGTAGCGGGAATTAGTGGCACCCTGAGAAACCGAATGCGTCAGACGGCCGCTACTGGCACAGTTTACGCTAAAACCGGCACTCTTACCGGTGTGCGGGCCCTATCGGGTTATCTAGAAAACCCCCACCAAGAACCGATGTTATTTAGCATTATCGTTAATAATCAACGGGTTTCTGGACAGTCCCTAGTGAAAGCGATCGATACTATTGTTCTACAGATGACCGAATCTCGTTCCTGTCAAGCTCGGTAGAGCGCTGGTAAAAATCGCCCTGTCTCCCGACTCCTAACTCCTCAATTCTGCCCGATGCAAGAGGTCTAATCCCGGGGCGATTCTCGCGAGTCAATCCGATTTTTTGGGCGGAATGATGGCCAAATTCCCTTAAGCCGAGATGGGGTTAATAATAGCCATAATCTGCTTCGGTTTGGGTTTGGGTTTGGGGGGAGAGATATTCAAAATTAGAGGGATCTCGCAGAAAACGAAATATTTCTTCTTCGAGACGATGAATTAGATAGGGTTCTATGGAACTAGAATGGCGTAAACAGGCTAAATAGCCTTCTACATATAGCCGGATCTCATCAAAACGCGAGCCACGGTGCCAAAGATCCACCATGTCATCGGTGAGTCTTTGATAGTAACGAATGGATTGGGTATCTTGGAGCATGGGCAGTAGAACAAAAAAGAGAGAGTGGGGGTAAGTGTGTATGGATAATCGTAGGGAGAATTGCCATTCTCGGTTCCCGATACCTCTATTGTACTCACCAAATTGGCAAAACACAGACAAGAGAATTTTCAGTGATCAGTAAAGGGTGTGGGGTGTGGGGTGTGGGGAGAACAAAGCTGCCTTTTGCCTCCTGCCTTTTGCCTTTTGCCTTTTGCCCTCTGCCTTCGTATAGATTATTCGTGGTTTCTTTGTCTTTTTGCCCGTTCAATTTCCGCTTGTAGTTCTGCTATTTGTCGCTGCAATCTTTCGCTTTCGCTATCATGAGCATCAACATTAATTGAGCTTTTAACCCCTGTTTTGGCATAGTTTCCCCGGCGAATTTGACGATAGGATTCCGAGTTAAACCATTCCTGTAGATAATGCACTCTTTCCACGGAAAAAG
>NZ_JASJFB010000461.1:0-5459 GCF_030065455.1 Microcystis sp. M53602_WE12
CGGAGTCGGTTCTTTTGATCCTGCTGTCCGGCAAATTCGCAGCCGTCATCTAGAAAAACCGCTCAAAGCGGCGATCGCTAATGGTAAACCCTTTCTCGGTATCTGTCTCGGTTTACAAATTCTCTTTGACTCATCAGAGGAAGGACAAGAGGCGGGTTTAGGGATTATTCCGGGGACAGTGCGCCGTTTTCGCTCGGAACCTGGCATTACCATTCCCCACATGGGTTGGAATCAATTAGACTTCACCCAGCCGGATCATGCTCTTTGGCAGGGATTACCCCCGCATCCTCACGTCTATTTTGTCCATTCCTATTATGTTGATCCCCTTGATAGTCATGTAACTGCCGCCACCGTCACCCACGGCAGTCAAACGGTGACGGCAGCGATCGCTCGTGATCGTTTGGTAGCGGTGCAGTTTCACCCAGAAAAATCCTCGACTAATGGCTTAAAAATTCTGGCTAACTTTGTTGAACAGGTGCAAAAATTAGCTTTAGTCTCCTAAATAAGCCTTTAAAACCCGCTCGTTTTTTTGGATTTCGCTGGGAATGCCATCGGCTAAATTTGTCCCTTCTGCTAATACCCAAACGTGGTGACAAAGGGACATAATCACATCCATATTATGCTCGATAATTAAAAAGGTAATTCCCTGACGATTCCACTCGATAATATGGTCGTTGATTTGAGCGATTAAAGTGGGATTAACTCCGGCGGCTGGTTCATCTAATAAAATTAATTTTGGCTCGGTCATTAGCACTCGGCCAATCTCTAATAATTTACGCTGTCCTCCCGATAAAGCTCCCGCATAATCCTGCGCTTTCTCCCCTAGACCAATCGAATCTAATAGGTCCAAAGCTTTGGCACGATTTTCCTGTTCCTGTTGGCGAATTTTTGCCCCCTGAAACCAGACTTTGAGAAAATTTTCTCCCGTTTGCCCCGGACTAGCTAAGAGCATATTTTCTAACACCGTTAATCGGGATAATACCCTGGCGACTTGAAAAGTTCTCACACATCCTTTTAGGGCAATTTGATAGGGAGGCAGCTGATGAATCGGCTGACCATCAAGAAAAACTTCCCCTTTATCTGGGCGAATAAAATTAGATAAAAGGTTAAAAAGTGTGGTTTTGCCGGCTCCATTTGGCCCGATTAACCCGGTGATGCTGCCCTGCGGCACATCCAAATAAGCATTATTGACGGCGCGAATGCCCCCAAAACTTTTCGATAATCCTTTGGCAGAAAGTAACATATATAAATTATGAATTATGAATTATGAATTATGAAGTGGGAAGTGGGAAGTGGGAAGTGGGGTGTAGGGTGTAGGGTGTGGGGTGTGGGGAGAATAAATAAAAATAATCTCCTGACTCCTGAATACTTACTCCTGAATACTTACCCCTCAGTTAAATTTAGTTTTGTCCAACCACTTAATTATTTTCCCAAAGTTAACTCCTCTTTTTTGCCGAGGATACCCTGGGGTCGCCAGATCATTAAAACCATGAGCAGCAGACCGATAATCATAATCCGTAAAGCCCCTAATTGGCTATCATTAAAAATATCTAATTGGGGCAAAATAAAGCGAGTCAGGGAATCGTAAGCCCAGAAAATTACTGCTCCTAGTAAGGTGCCAGCATTGCTACCAGAGCCACCGAGAATGATAATAATCCAAGCGTTAAAAGTCAATAATGGTTCAAAATTAGTCGGGTAAATAGTGGTTAATTGCCATGCTAAAAAAGCCCCAGCTAAACCAGCGATCGCACCGCCTAACATCAAAGATTGTAACTTATACCAAAAGACATTTTTTCCTAAAGCCCGGGGAATTTCTTCATCTTCCCGGATAGCTTTGAGGATGCGTCCCCAAGGCGATCGTAAAAGTAATTCTAAACCAGTATAAACGAGAGCGAGGAGGACTAAAACTACCACCATCAGCCCCGCTTTGTAATTATAGTCATTCAAGGCAATTACGCCGTTTATATACAGAAAAAGCAGGATTATCGCCCCTAACGACCCCCAAAAGATTAAAGCCCTCTTTTGCGTCGGTTGATAGCTTTTGCCGCTAATTTGCCCCGCTTCGCGCCATTGTCGTTGCAGATTGCGCCCCAATTGCCAGAGAGCAAAGATAGCAAGCAGGGTAAACAGGGCAATAATTAATAATTTGACGGGAAAACTGGGATTTATATCCAAAGGTAGGGGATAACGTTGTAGTCCGAAACTGCCTTTCGTTAACCAATCCTCGTTAAGCACCAGTAAACGAATTAACTCAGATACCCCGATGGTGACAATTGCTAGATAATCGGCTCTTAATCTCAGGGTGGAAAAACCGATCGCCAATCCCAACAATGCCCCTAGGATCGCCCCGACAATGGCGGCAAAAATCATCGGTACACCCTGTAAAGTCAATAAAACCGTTGCATAAGCCCCTAAAGTGGCAAAAGCAACGTGACCAAAGTTAATTAAGCCAGTAAATCCCCATTGTAGATTTAAACCGAGGGCAAAAATCGCGTAAATACCCGCCCAAATTGTCAGGGAAACCAAATAATCTGTCATGTTATGGCAATTATCTTAATAGTGAGGTACAAAGTTGTCGGTTTCGGGAGTCAGGAGCCAGAAGTCAGGAGTCAGGAATCAGGAGACGATGCCCAATCCAGTTATACTTCATACTTATGAGAAACGGTATAACTCAAAAATGATCTTCAAAGTAAAAAAGGGGTTGGGGGAGTGGGGAAGTGGGGAAGTGGGGGAGTGGGGAGAGGAGGAGAAAAAAGCTGAAAACTCACATCTGATTACTGATTACTGATTACTGATCACTGATCACTGAAAAGGCTGATAGCTAACTGCTAGTATAATATCAGTTAAAACGGCCTCTGTAGCTTGATGGACAATTGTGACGAGCGGAGGGTGCTAGGCTATTAATACCGAAAAAACCTTGTCCTGTTAATTTCTATGCCTCTTTTGATTCTAATTGCCGATGATGACCCCGGTATCCGCCTAGCGGTCAAAGACTATTTAGAATTAGCAGGTTATAGTGTGGTAGCGGCGAGTAATGGTTTGGAAGCTTTGAATTTATTGGATACCTATCATCCCCATCTTTTGGTATCGGATATCAAAATGCCGCGTTTAGACGGTTATTCTTTGGTGACTAAGGTGCGGCAACAGCCAGAATTTAGGTTATTACCAGTAATTTTTTTAACCGAAAGAGGGTCAACAGAGGAAAGAATCCGCGGTTATCAAGTGGGTTGTGATATCTATCTTCCTAAACCTTTTGAGATGGAGGAATTAAAAGCAGTTATTCGCAATCTTTTAGAGCGATCGCAAGTGGTGCAAAGTGAACGTCAATATCAGAAATTAAAACCAGAAGAAAGCCCCAAAACTAGGGATGTTTTAACTTCTTCTTTACAGGACGATTTTAAGTTAACTAATCGCGAGCGGGAAGTGTTAGAACATTTAGCCCAGGGACTTTCTAACAGTGAAATTGGGCAAAAACTGCATCTTAGTTCTCGCACGATCGAGAAATATGTTAGTAGTTTACTCAGAAAAACAACTACTAATAATCGCGCCGAATTGGTTCGTTTTTCCCTCGAACATAGACTAATCGATTAGCTGAAATAAAAAACTTAAATTTTGTTTTTTACTTCCTCCAAAAGACTGCCACAGGAGTCTAAAAGTAGCTCGATTACGCGTTCAAAACCTTCACGACCACCGTAGTAGGGATCGGGAACTTCTTTTTCTGGGTGATAACGAGCATAGTCACACATTAACTTGACCTTTTCTTGATATTTTCCTGTCCGATCTAGGGATAAAATATCTTGATAATTGGCTTTATCCATGGCTAGGATTAGATCAAAATTCTCGAAATCCTCGCGGGTAAATTGTCTAGCTGTCCCTTGCAAAGGAATACCGCGTTTTTTGGCCGCCGTATTCATGCGAGAATCGGGAGGAGAACCGATATGATAACCGGCAGTACCCGCAGAATCACAGAGGATTTTATTGCCTAATCCTTCTTGTTCAATCAGATAAGTCATGATATTCTCGGCAGCGGGAGAACGACAGATATTTCCTAAACAGACGAAGAGTAGTTTATAAGGCATAAATTGACTGGTAGAATCATCACTAAACTGCCAATTATAGGGCATTTCTAACATCCCGATAAAGATTTATCCTCAAAAAACTCCTCGCTGTCCATTAACCTAATTTTGGCTAATCCCAAGCTTTCTAAATAATCTTGCCACCCTTGGGGGGTATCTTCGATCGCTAATAATCCTAATACCCTAGCTACGTCTGCTACCCAGGGTAGGGTATGAATTCTATAACCCTGCCAGTTTACCTCTAAGGATAACCAAGCGGGAATCTCTTGGGGGTTAAATTGTTGGGAGGCAAGATAATCAGCTTGAAAGCAGTAAATCCGAGGTGGTTTTTGACTCTCTAACAAGGTTAAACACTCCTTCTAATCTGGACATTAATCTCTTTCCTCATATTTTAGAGGAACCTCAGCATAATTTCTGTTAAATATGAACTTCTCCTGTCAAGAAATGGTTAAGTTTGCTCAAGACAATTTACCCTTAATTCTCCCCTAAGCGAGGACGAATAATTAAATAAATTGCCGGACCGATTAGAGGCAAAAGGGAAACTACCGGCAACAGGAAAGGATTTTTTAATCCCCGTCGGGTTAGATCATCTTGCAGCAAAATTGGACATAATAGGGTTAAAAGACAGAAATCTAAACTCATAACATGAATAAAACGGCTAGTTTGCCACTGATACCAAAAATCAGACCAATTGCCGTTAATTAATCCGTAAGCGATTAAAATTGCCGCAGTAATTAGGGCAATTACTCCCAACCAAGGTGAGTCTAGAAGTTTAATGACCAGATTTTTTTTACCGGTAAAATTGCTGTTGGGTTGACGGAGAGTTAGATAGGGTAAAATAGCGAAAGCACCCACAGCAAAGGAGGCAAAAGTAAAGGGCCAAGCGATGATTTTTTGGTCACGACCATCGATAATTAAAAGGCTAGTGTAGATAAGTGGCCAAACTCCCATCAGGTTGAAAAGAGCGATAATTAACGGGTTGATATCTTGCCATTTGCCAGTGGAAAGATTGATAATTAAATTTATTGTATCTGGTTGGTCGGGGGGTGCTAGTAAAAAAGCGTATAATCCGAAGCATAACCAAAGTAAACCGAGAATAATTTTTGTTAACATGGCAGTAGATAATTAGGTTAATTGAGTAATGGGATTTCAGCAGATATTTTAGTAGAAAAGTGATCAAAAGATCAAGCAAGATTAGGCTCTTCGTTGCTTGTTATGGTTCGATAGGGGGGCATAAATCGACTAAATCCTTATCTGGCAAGAGACTTAATTGATTAGTTCGCTCTAGATAAAAACAATTGACAAAAATCGCTAAATGCCTTTCTCTATAAGGGTTCCATCCCTTATAACCCCCGTCCATTGCATAACACAAACCGAAGAGCC
>NZ_JASJFB010000047.1:0-20818 GCF_030065455.1 Microcystis sp. M53602_WE12
GGCGCGGCCTTAACCCGCTAAGATATTAAGCTATCTAGGGTTGGCTGAAAAAGCTTTTCAGCCAACCCTAATTAGGGTTGGCTGAAAAGCTTTTTCAGCCAACCCTAGATAGCTTAATATCTTAGCGGGTTAAGGCCGCGCCTCTTTCGTACAAAGTGCGGGCATAATCGGTCCAAGTACCTTGGCCCCAATAACGGAAACAACTGGTTTGCACGAGCAAATTATAAAGCAGTGCCTCCAGATAATCCGGTCGTCGGGTGAAGCTAGGATCCGCCTGTACTAAAGGATCATATTTCTCGTGGAATTTAGCGCTTAATTGGTTCATCGGTTCGAGGACATTTTCGTAACCGCGCACCCAACTGAGATCATTGGTCCAAGATGCCCCATCCATGGTAAAACGGTGGTCGGACTGTTTTAACTCAGCGATCGCCTGTTCCACTGCTTCAGGGGTAGCGGCATCCGGATTAACTCGCTGCCAGATTTTATGCTGGTGTACGGCTTGAATTGGGGGATAATCTTGGGGATTAACGCCAGCGGCCTCGATTAACTCCAGATATTCCGTGCCGTTAAATCCTGCCACAGTGGAACCCCCCTGCATTTCCCGCCAAGGATTGGGAAAATCGCGAGGAAATTCATTCATCATCACGCCACCATTTTCACCGTCGGCAATCTGGGAACCTAGGGAAGGAACCCAAACGCCGCCGATTTGCTGTTTACCGCGGCATTTGGCCTCGTGGTAGGGTTGCATTTGGGCGACTAATTTGGTGTCGGAACCCTGGGTTTTAATCAAAGCAGTAATCGCAATCACTTCACCCCGAGAATTGCGCGCCACCAGGCGATTAGGAATATATTTTTGTTCCTGACTCAATCCCGAACCGTCGAGATTTTCCACCGAGTGTTCCTGTACCAATAACCAACGATAGCCGCATTCTTTCAGGGCTTTAATATACTCGTAGAGGGTATCGGGATGGTTAGGAAGGTGCATTTCCGGGGGAGAGAACCCTTTGACTCGTTTCAGGGCATCGGGGCCAAAAATCGAGGCAAAATAGGTTTGCCATGCTTGCATCTGTAATTTTAGATCGGGAATCGGTGTGGAAGGAGCCACCGCATGACTCCACATCGTCCCCAACCATTCCACATAGGGTTGATATTGACTGTTACAGGTGATTAATTTGAGTTTATCGAGGATATCCTGCCGTCCCATCTGTACCAAACCCCAGAGGAGATTGCCGGAATAATCGAGCATAATCCGGGGATTACAGCCTTCCGCCACCAATTCCGGGATAAAATCGCCCATGCGACTGTAACACCAGGCAAAAACGCTGGCATTATGGTTATCACCATCCCCCTGATTCTCGAACATATGCTGGAGATTGCAGATTAATTCACCATTAACACCCGCGGGGATGGTGGGTTGGTGCATATGCAAGGCACAGGCAAAACCAGCCTTGATATGGTCTAATTGGAGATTTGTTGTCGGTAAAAAGATCGGATCATCGTGATTAACAATCGCTGCGATTTCCTGTTCCCAACCGCAAATAGTCGGTAGTCCGGGGCGGATTTCCGTGATAGCGTTCGATTTCGATGATACGGGTGTAGCGATCATAATTTTTCAGGCGAATAGATTGAGATAGTTTGTCCCCACTCTCCCAGGGACAACTTTGTTTACTGGCAACAGGTCACTCTTGACTGTTCACTGCTAACTGAGCTAAGAGTGCGGACTTGATCCTATCCCATTTATACTGGGAGTAACCCTCTCCAGACACAAGCCTTCGTAACTCGTTAACAATCAAGATGATTCTTTACTGAACTTAACCGATCCTCGCACTATGATACAAACAACTATCCGCCCTTTTACCTGTAAATTTTAACCATGTTCTCGGCGACTACCGAAATTCTTGTTATCTTCTTCCTGATCCTCCTCAATGGAGTCTTTGCTCTCTCGGAAATTGCCATTGTCTCGGCCCGCAAAGTCCGTTTAGAACAATTAGCCAGAGATGATCGAAGGGCGGCGGTGGCCTTAAAATTGGCCAATGATCCCAATCAAATTTTATCGACGGTGCAGATTGGCATTACCCTAGTGGGTATCTTTGCCGGGGCCTACGGAGGAGCTAATTTATCGGTCAGTGTGGCGCAATTATTGGCCCAAGTTCCTGTTTTAGCCCCCTACAGTCAAGCTTTGGGATTAGGATTAGTGGTGTTAATTATTACCTATCTATCCCTAGTGGTGGGGGAATTAGTGCCGAAACGGTTAGGTTTAAGTAATCCTGAAAAAATCGCTATCCTCGTTGCTGATCCTCTGAATAGGTTATCAAAAATTGTTTCGCCCATTGTCCATCTTTTGAGTCAATCGACTAATCTGATTCTCGGTTTGTTGGGGATTAATACTAATAACAATGATTCCCCAATTACGGAAGAAGAATTGAAAATTATGCTTAAACAGGGAACCGCAGCGGGAACCTTTGAGGAAGCAGAACAGGATATGGTGGAAAGGGTGTTAGGATTGGGCGATCGCCGAGTAAGCCAGATTATGACCACGCGCCCAGATATTATTTGGCTAGATTTGGAAGATAGTGCCGAAATTAACCGCCAGAAGCTAATTGAGAGCAATCATAACCGTTTTCCTGTGTGTCAGGGCAGTTTAGATGAGGTTTTGGGGGTAATCGAAGTCACAGACTTATTGGCAGATTGTTTAACCGGTGAAAGTTTCGACCTGACGAAGGATTTACAACAGCCGCTTTTTGTGCCGGAAAGCACTAGGGGTTTAAAGGTGTTAGAATTGGTGCAGCAAAGTGGTCATCATATTGCCTTGGTAGTGGATGAGTACGGGGTGATTCAAGGATTGGTGACGCGCAAGGATATTTTAGAGGCAATTGTCGGCGATTTACCCCAATTAGATAATATTGAAGATGCTCAGATCGTGCAGCGGGAAGATGGTTCTTGGTTGATCGATGGTACAGTGGCGATCGAAGATTTTAAAGAGTTATTTGAAATCAGTGAATTACCCGGGGAAAAACAGGGCAATTATCACACTTTAGGTGGTTTTATTATTACCCATCTTGGCAGGATTCCGGCAGCTGCCGATCATTTTGAATGGCAAAGGTTGCGCTTGGAAGTGGTGGATATGGACGGTAATCGCGTCGATAAGGTGTTAGTCACGCTCTTGTTAGATGATTTGTAAGTAATTGTTAGTAAACATCTAGATTTTTTCAAGCTTGTGAAGACCGATACAATTTTTTATCAACTCTTGCAAACCTTTCCGGGGTTAATTTTTGAATTACTGGGAGAATCAACCCAGAAAGCTGAAAATTATCAATTTTCCTCCCGAGAAATCAAAGAATTAGCGCGTCGTTTTGACGGTATTTTTTTACCGACCACAGCAGCACCGGAACTAATGATTTACTTTGTTGAAGTGCAATTTCAGGATAAAAGTGATTTTTATTGGCGATTTTTAACAGAAATTGTCATCTATCTCAATCAGTATAAACCCGTTCAGGATTGGATAGCTGTAGCTTTATTTGCCTCCAGGGATCTGGATAATAACTTTCCCTATCAACTGCGGGGATTTGAGATAACGGGACAGATCAGACCTATTTATTTAGATGAATTAATCGATAGTCCGGCTCCGTCTCTGGGTTTAGGAATTATTCAGTTAATTGTCGCTACACCCCAATTAGCACAGCAACGAGGAAAACCACTTTTAGAAAAAGCGATCGCTGAAATTGATGATCTAGTTTTCCAGCAAAAAGTTGTAGAATTAATTGAAAGAACCTTAGCCTATAAATTTACTAATCTTAGTCGCACGGAGTTAGAAGCTATGTTCGGATTAGATGATCTCAGACAGACTCGACTTTATCAAGAAGCTAAACAAGAAGGTCGTGAAGAAGGTCGTGAAGAAGGTCGTGAAGAAGCTAAAACTGAAGCGATCGCTGGTTTACTAGCTTTAGGTTTAAGTATAGAACAGATTGCCACTGCTTTGCAATTAGAACTTACCAAAGTACAAGAGACAGCGGCCAAATTATCCCCCCCAAATTAGAAGGATAAATTATTAGGTTTCTCCCTGACTTTACCCTATTCATTCATATTACGATAGGTAGCCACTGCCGAGGGAGAAATGCGATTGAGATAACGGAAAATCCAATATTTTAAGACTGTATCCAAGATAACGGGAAAAGTGGCGATAAAGAGAAAATTAAACTGGCGATTTTCCGGTAAACCGAAATGACGACTTAATCCTTCTAGGATCACTTCCCAACCGTGGGGAGAGTGGAAACCGACAAATATATCGGTAAAGAGAATAATTAAAAAAGCTTTAGCTGAATCGCTAAGATTATAGAGAATGCCATCCAGAAAAGACTTGACAATCTCGATTTCCCGACGACTAAAAGCGACAACAAAACCAAAGGCAATCAGGGAACAAATATCGGCGAAAATATTAGCGATCGCATTTAAACCTCGTTGGCGAAATTCTTCACTTAGTACCGCGGCTTTTTTGGTAATTTCTCCCTCGATTTCTTCGTTAGATAATTTGGGTGCTAAACCAATCATACCTCGAAAATGTAAAGCTTCCTCAAATCTTCTCAATTCCGAAAAAGCTTCTTCTTCTAAATCCTGATTGATAAAAATAAACTGTTCCTGTTGTTGGAAATATTTATTAACCAAGGGGGTAATCAGGAAAGTTTTGGTTAATTGCTGGGTCAACAAAGGAACAATAATTAACAGTAAAATAAACTTGAGGGAAATGGCTGTTTTATAACGAGAATTGCGAAATTTCTTTAAAACTGCCTCCTCCGATTCCTCCGCTTGGGGATCAATTTCCTGTTTAATGCGATTAAAAGTATTGACAAAAGAACGGGGTAAAACCCCCGGTTTTTCCGTAGCTTTTTGGGATTTATTACTTTTGATTATTTCCTCATCTTCAATACTACCCGCTGCTAAAAAAGAGCGATTTCTAGAAGTCTTATTTTTGGCTGTTTCCTGCTCAAAATTTCTGTTCTGGATACTTTTGGGAACATCTTGAATATCTTCTTGCCAATAATTATCTTGATATTTTCCGATAATACTATCGATAAACTGAAGTTTTTTCAGACAAACATCTGTGGTGACAGTAATCACCCCATTATTAATTGTCGGTTGATTAGGTCCGAAAGTATTAACGATTGATCGACTAGCTTTAAACTCCGTCAATCTGACTTTAATTTTTTGCAGATAACCTTTAACTTCTGCGATAAAATAGGAATTAGTGCTGCTGCCATAATTCGAGAACTCCGCTGCCACTTTTCGCCCTTGAAAATGCTTATCTTCTATTTCCTTAATCTTCAAAGCTGCATGATAGGCCTCATCTAAAGAACGTTCAGGAGTTTGTAATAACCATTGATTAACACCTTGCAAAATCCGATTAAGATTCATAGGAAACAATTACTTCCACAAGGGAGAAAAGCTAGAGTACCGATCAGTTATCTTAACAAATACAATCCAGAAAAAACGATGTCAATCATACCAATTTGGATCGAAGGTGGGACTCGATCGGGAAAAACCACCGCTTTAGTCGGGGAATTTCGGCGCTGGGTTGTTTCTCAACTTCAGTCCCAGGATTCATTGTATCTCGATCGACCGAAATCATCGCCCCTTCCCCGATCGATCTTAGTTTTCGCTGCCAACGATGATAATAAACGAGAATTAGCCGATCAATTAGCCCTTGCTGTTAGGGGTAGCTATCCGATTCTCTGCAAAACCCCTTTAGGTTTTCTCACCGATGAAGTCATCCTGTTTTGGCCGTTAATTTTCGAGTTTTTGGAGCTAAAAGCGCAATTTCCCCGCCGATTACGCCCAGAAACGGAGCAGGAACTCGCCACCCGTCTCTGGCAACCAGCAATCGCTGAATTCTTCCAGCTTACTAGCATAAATGAATATCGTTTCGTCCGTCAAGTTCTCGATTTGTTACAATTAGCCGGCGCTAGTGGTGTTCCCGCAGAAAAGATACCCGAAAGATTAGCCGACGGATTATCAGAAACAGATCTAAAACGAGTTTTAGCGATTAATGAGCAGGAAACACCAGAAAAAGTGGGAGAATTAATCATTCAATGGCGTGATTGGTCTCTAGAACGTGGTTTATTAAGTTATGGTATCATCTACGAACTCTATTGGCGCTATTTATTTCCTGATAGTCGTTATCAGCAGCAACTATTAAAACGCTTCCGGGGAGTTTTTGCGGACGATGTGGACGATTATCCGGCTATTGCCAAGGATTTACTCAGTTTTTTCCTCGATCATGATTATTTTAGCGTTTTTACCTACAATCCCCAGGGAAAAATTCGCTTAGGATTAACTGCCGATCCCGATTATCTACAAAAATTAGCGGCACGCTGTCAAATTATGTCATTATCTACCACTGACGGGTTAGCTGCTCAGTTTAGCGAGACGGTTCTCTCCTTAATCAGCGACGGTAACTATCTTGGCAATCTTCCCGATCAATTCATCTCCCTGCAAACCACCTCTCGCGCCGAATTGTTACGGAAGACAGCCACAGCTATTATTCAAGCAGTCAAGCAAGGGGCAGTAAAACCCGAAGAAATCGCCGTTATTGCCCCCGGTTTAGACGAAATCGCCCGTTATAGCCTGATGGAAATTTTAACCGGTGCTGGGATACCCGTTCAACCCCTCAACGAACAACGACCCCTGATCAGTTGTCCTCTGATTCGGGCATTATTGACCCTTCTCGCCCTTGTTTATGAAAATTTGGGGCGTTTAGCCCCCCAAGAGGCTATAGCGGAAATGCTGGTGATTTTTAGCCGTTATCGCTGGGATGAAGAACAAAATTTAATTCCCGATATCGATCCAATCCGCGCCGGATTAATTGCCGATCATTGTTATCAAGTGGATCTGGAAAATCCCCGTTTATTAGCGATCGAAACTTTTCCCCGTTGGGATCGCTTAGGACAAAAAGCTTGTACTGCCTACGAAAGAATTTGTCACTGGATCGAAGGGATGAAAAAACGGCAGCAAGAAGCGAAACTTTTCCCGATTTTTGTCTTAAATCAAGCGATCGAACAATTATTAAACGATGGGGAAAATTTGCCCTTCGATCACTTGGCAGCTTTGCGAGAATTAATGGAAACTGCCCAACATTTTTGGGAGATTGATCGCCGTTTGCGTGAGAGTGAACCCTCTTTTCAAAGTCCCAGCGAAACTATTAGTCAGTTTATGCAACTTTTGCGTCGTGGCACAATCACTGCTAATCCCTATCCTGTGCGACAATTTATTAAATCTTCCCCGGCAGTTACCCTAGGCAATATCTTTCAATATCGTTCTTTTCGTTCTAGTCATCGTTGGCATTTTTGGCTAGATTGTTCCTCCCCACTCTGGGAACAAGGAGGTGCTTCCACTCTTTTTGCTGCGCCGATTTTTTGGCGAGAAAGTCCCTATCAACGCTGGACAACGGAAGCAGAATTAGAGGAAAATCAGGCACGTTTACAGAGAATTTTAAGGGATTTATTAGCAAGGGTAAGCGAAAAAGTTATCCTCTGTCACAGTGATTTAGGAGTATCGGGAACCGATCAAACCGGACAACTTTTATCTTTAGTACAAGCGGCAAAAGAATATGATTAAGCACTAGAACAAAATTAACTTCTTGGTTAGGAGAGGCAAAAGGCAATAGGCAAGAGGCAAAATGGGGAAATAAATAATCAGTTTTTAATAACTAGATTTAGTATAAGGTCTTTTTGGGTTGTAAATTAAAAGCTACCACCCCCGAACCACACAAGGGTTCTATCCAGCGCTCACAGTTTTGCTGATCCGCTAAACTTTTGATTGATGATACCAGTTTAGTTTTGATACCTTGACATTTAATCGGGGGAACAATGACGGCTGTTTTCATTAAAAACTAATAGAGAATTACATGAATACACTGGGGGAAACATTGAAAATCTCTCCTAAAATTTTCCCTTGAGCTTTACTAATCGATCGCTTGCCATTAACAATCTCAGAAACCACACCCTTAGAACCAATTTTACCAACTAAATCAGCTTGTTTCATGTTGTTAGCTGACATTAAGTGTAATAATACTTCCTGCGGTGAAGCTGGTTCGGGTTGAGGTTGTTTGGCATCAAAATCCTTAATAATTGTCGCCATTAATTTAACCATCGCGGTTTCTTCTGGTAGTCGATCCTGTTTACTAATTAGATTAAGGAGAAGATGACGCGCTTGCTCATATTATTCCTCATTTTCAATAATCTTGGGTTGAAATTTAGTCAACAGTTGATTATAAATATTTTGATTAAGTGCTAGAGTCATTTTTCTTTCGGTTAGACTGAACTTTTTGGGTGTGTTACTGCTTAACTTAAACCAGTGATTTTAACCAACTGTACCAAGCATCTAAACCTTCTCCAGTGGTAGCGGAAACTTGAAAAACTTTCAGATTGGGATTAACTTGATAGGCGTAATCTAAACAGCGATCGAGGTTAAAATTAACGTAGGGCAGTAGGTCTATTTTTGTCAAGATCATGACTTGAGAAGCGTGGAACATATAGGGATATTTAATCGGTTTATCTTCTCCTTCGGTGACGGAAAGAATGACGACTTTTGCATTTTCTCCCAAATCAAATAAAGCAGGACAAACTAGATTACCAACATTTTCGATCATGACTAAAGAATTCATCGGTGGATCGAGTTCGATTAATCCTCTCTCTACCATTGATGCTTCTAAATGACAACCTGTTCCGGTGTTAATTTGGATAACCTGACAACCGGTTTCACTAATTTTTTGGGCATCATTAGCTGTTGCTTGATCTCCCTCAATGACACTGATAGGAATAGCGGTTTTTAAATCGGCAATTGTGCGAGTTAACAGGGTAGTTTTTCCCGAACCGGGGGAA
Source organism: Microcystis sp. M53602_WE12 (assembly GCF_030065455.1). Classification (NCBI taxonomy): domain Bacteria; kingdom Bacillati; phylum Cyanobacteriota; class Cyanophyceae; order Chroococcales; family Microcystaceae; genus Microcystis; species Microcystis sp. M53602_WE12. Next base: position 8,874 of record NZ_JASJFB010000047.1, read on the forward strand.
GAAACCAGATTAAGAGCAACAGTTTTTCTCCCCTTCAACCAACCGCGATTTTGTGCCGCTAATAGATTATTTTTTGCCAGCAGGTTTTGCTCAACTTGGAGAATATTACCATGAATTTGAGCGTGAATTTCCGCAGGATGATGGGGATGCTCATGCTCGTGAGCGTGAGCGTGAGCTTGATGGCTATGACTAATAACAGTACCATCGGCTAAAATATGTTCATGGGTTCCCGTTTGCGGATTAGTTAATGTTACTTCCGAGTTATCAGAACAACCACAGGTTACACACATAAGGATTCTGTCTCCAACGATTTGAGATTTAATTCTTGACCCTGTAAAATGACTATATTGCGACTACCACATCGATCGCAGATTCCGTAGGGATATTCTAGTTCTAGCTCATTTCCGCAATCTTGGCACTGTCCTAAACCGGAAATTTCCAGAATCTCTAACATTGCCCCCTCTATATTAGTACCTTGACAACAGGTATCAAAACAAAAAGCGATCGATTCTGGCATAATTGCCGTTAGTTTACCAATCTCTAACACCACGCGCTTAACTTTCATTCCTCGCGAGTGTTCTAAAGCAAGTTCAATAATATTTTGGGTAATTCCTAGTTCGTGCATTTTCAGTTATCAGTTATCAGTTATCAGTTATCAGTTATCAGTTATCAGTTATCAGTTATCAAGGAAATTTCAACTAAAACCCCAAAACCCCAACTATTTGAGGGTTCAAAACAGCAAAAATAAGGATTAAATTGCCTAAAATCTGTAAATAGACCATTTAATTGATTATTATTCATTTTTAATTCTCCTGACTCCTGACGACCGGCTCCTGACTCCTGACTCCTGACTACTGACTCCTGACTCCTGACTCCTGACTTCTAACCCTAACAACAAACTTTTTCAGCAAACCCTAATTAACATATTCTCGGTAATTGTTCACCGACTAACATATCGAGAATTCTGTTAGTGCCGAAAGGGGTTTTTAAGTAAACTAAATTGGGGGGAGAAGCGACGACTTCCCCGATAGAAGCGGCATTTTTACCGTCAGGATGGGAACGCATCACTGCTAAAACGCGATTTTCCGCCTCCAGAGGCACGACAAGGACTAATTTGCCCTCATTTGCCAGATAAAGCGGTTCTAAGCCCAATAATTCGCACATTCCTCGCACTTCTTCCCGGATGGGGATCGCCGTTTCCTGCACCTGTATTCCCACCCCTGAACTTTGGGCAAATTCGTTTAAAACCGTGGCTAATCCGCCTCTAGTGGCATCCCGCATCGCTTTAACTTGCGGGCAAACGGCCAGAATTGCAGAAATTAAAGAATTCAGGGCTTGACAATCGCTTTCGATTGTGCATTGTAGGTCTAATTCGCCCCTAGCAATCAGAATGGCGGCACCGTGATCCCCCAGAAAACCGTTAATCAAAATGCGATCGCCAACTTGTAAATTATTCGCCCCGGAATTGATTCCGGCCGGAATTACTCCGACTCCAGAGGTGTTAATAAATATTTGATCCCCTTGTCCCTTGAGAACGACTTTTGTATCCCCGGTGACGATTTTTACCGCTGCTTTTTCGGCGGCTATTTTCATGCTGGTAACGATGGTTTTTAGGATGTCAATAGATAAACCTTCTTCGAGGATAAAACTACAACTGAGATAGAGAGGAATTGCCCCACCGACAGCCAAATCATTAACGGTTCCATTGACTGCTAAACTGCCAATATCACCCCCCGGAAAGAATAGAGGAGAAACCACATAGGAATCGGTTGTAAATGCCAAGCGCTCGCCTATTTTAGCCAAATCTTTAATCTCAAATCGGGCTTGATCTTCAAGGGGTGCCAGTAAGTTATTATCGAAGTTACTAACGAATATCTCGTTAATTAAATCCCGCATTGCTCTGCCACCGCTGCCATGGGAGAGAGTGATATTTGTGTCGGTAATTTTTGTTTTTTTTAATTTTAAAGAAGCTGAAGGAGTGCTAGTCATAGGTGAGGTAGTAAGTTTTCGTTTTGGGTAGTCGGTGGCCGATAGCAAATTAGGTTACACTTTATCTTGATGAAAAACACTGTCATAGCTTACTGCTAGATTATATTAATGGGTTTCTGGTATTTCTCGCACTTTTTCTACAGTTAAGTCCAAGGCTTGAGCAATTTGTTCTACCGTTAAACCTAAAGCCAATAAACGCGGCACAGATTCCAGTTTACCTTCCAGTTTACCTTCCAGTTTACCTTCCAGTTTACCTTCCAGTTTACCTTCCAGTTTACCTTCCAGTTTACCTTCTTCTCGAACGTCTTGAAAATAACGGGTTTGTTTCAGTTCATCTAAACTAAACATGGCTTCTATCTCCCGGCGACTTAGACGTGGTAATTTATAGATAAGGATCGTTTCTATTAATTGTAGGAGGTTTTGCGGTTGGGTAAATTCAGTTCGCACTCGTTCAATAAGTTGTTTGGCTGTTGCCACGGCTTGATTTTCTTTAGCAATAATTAATTTTATGGTGGCAATACCGAGGGAATCTTGATTAATATCATCTAGTTCATCTAAATAGATTCGCGTCACTCTCCCAGATGTCAATAAGTCTTGATAACGTAAAATCTTATCTGATTCTACCCGACGATGGGGATAAATGACCACCCCGCGCCAATCATTGTTAAAAGCAGTTTTACTAAGATATAAGAAGATTTCAGCAAAGAAACGGCCATAAAAATTCTGATCATCTTGAAATTGCACCTCGCAGAAATAAATAGGAATGCTAGGATCGGTAATATTGGGCAAAAATACGCCATCAATACGAAAAGCTAGTTGCTTGATTTCGACGGAATCAAAGCGGTAATTCTCGGCTTCTCCGGGGGAAAGGTTGATTAATTCAAAGAAAATTGACGGATAAGATTGAAAAAGATCATAAAAAATACTGTCGGTTTTCATGCCCGGACTTGTGGTGTAAACTATGCAAAAATATAGAGATAGAGAGTTTTCCTACTAATTAGCCTGATTATAGCAGTTATCTTCGCCAAAACAAATGCTAAAAGCCGATCCGGGAAAAGCTAAGTAGGTAGGTGTTAAAAGTTGTCAGACACCCCCCTTATTAAGGGGGGATTAAGGGGGGATCCCCCCGCCTATCGGCACCCCCCTTATCAAGGGGGGCAGGGGGGATCAGAGGCAAAATCTATCTTCAATTTAATTATAACTACTTACTTAATAGCTAAAATAACTGACAACCGATCGAGTCTAAACATCTCCCCCTGGTCAGGGCGCTATAGCTGACAGTGAGTCGCTATAATAGAATTCGCCGATCGCTAACTTCTCCCTCGGTAAAATTTCTATGACTGGAAGACTGAACAAGCTACAACAAGATTTAAGGAACATAGAAACGGAAGTGGCAAATTTAGCCGAAAGAATGCGGGAAAAATACCGAATTTATCTTGATTTACTCGGTGAATCTCTCTATAAACAGGCGATCGGGGCAGTGTATCATATCTGTACCCGCTACTATGGGGGGGAATTTCTGGCTCTCTCCCACAGCAATCGTCAGAAACTACAAGAGGAGATCAAAGCTCTAGGACAAGAGGCTAAAGCCAGTTTACAGCAATTGGGCGAGCAGAGCTTCGATCGAGGGGCATTTTCAGGGGTAGGATTCTCTAAAAGTCCAGCAGAGACGAAAAATACCCCAGATTTCTTGAAACTTTTTCTAAACAAACCAGAAAATCTAGCCGCAACTGGAGAGATTAATAACCCCGATATTTTACTTTATTGTTGTCGAGTGCTGGAAAAAAACTGTATCGAGATTCTCAATCATCTCTCCAAACAAATTAATCAGCAACTACAAAAAGCTTATATTCTTCCCCCTCATCTACCCAGTCAAATTATCGATATGGCAATTCAAGCGGGAGAAGAGGGACAATCCCTAGGTGGAGGAAATAATATGTTAAACATTTTAGTAGAAGCTAAAAACCCTGAACCAGAGGAGGAAAAAGATGAAGATGAAGATGAAGATGAAGATGAAGATGATGGGGATGAGCATGATTTTTCAAGTGGCAAAGTCACTAAAGTAACGGCGATTCATCTACGAATGGCTGAACTGGAATTTGCTGATACGCGCTTAAGTGTGGAAAGAAATCAAATTCGCTCCCTTTGGGAACAATTAAATCGTCTAGGGGAACAATATCATCGTATTCGCAAAGAATATACTATCGCTCAAGCGGAAGCGGCATGGCGCAGTAGTTGGTACGATTAATCAGTTATGATCAAACAGGGGTATCAGGGAAGCATAATACTGGGAAATTTGGAATCAAGAGGCAATTATGAAAGGGGAAATACCCGACTGGGTGAGATTACAAAAAGCCTTATCTGTAGAAGCGGAAAAAGGTTATCCCGATCTTCAGGGAAATCAGTACCGTTTTAGCGAGTTTTTCTGTCTTAGTTTCGGGGATAATCCTCCCGTGGGAATTTCCACCAGTGAGAGAAATCGCTGGCGAGAATTAGCCCAAAAATTTGCCCAATATTCCCAGTTTAATCCCAGACAAAGACAACAATTAGTCACCGAAACTCGCAATTTTTTACAACAATTACGGCAAACTTTAGAAGCAACCCCCACCCCAAAAGAACCAGCTGTGGCGAAAATTATTAATACCACTCCCATCACGGCAAAGGCTATTTCTCCACGGCAAGTTACCCTCGAACAACCCTTGAAATATCTAGCGGAAGTGGGAGAGAGAAAAGCTGGTCTTTTAGAAAAATTAAACCTCCACAAAGTTGAAGATTTATTATATTATTATCCCCGGGATCATATTGATTACAGTCGTCAAGTCAATATCGCTAATTTAACCGAGGGGGAAACGGTAACTTTAGTGGGGAATGTCAAGCGCTGTAATTGTTTTACTAGCCCCAAAAATACCAAGTTAGCTATCTTTGAATTGCTCTTACAGGATCGCACTGGACAGATAAAATTAAACCGTTTTTATGCGGGAACTCGCTATACTAATCGTGCTTGGCAAGAAGGACAAAAAAAACTCTATCTGGTGGGTTCGGTGGTGGCGGTTAGTGGTTTAGTCAAAGCGGGTAAATATGGGTTAACTTTAGAAAATCCTGAATTTGAATTATTAGACAGTTCTGGGGCAAGTATTGAGTCCTTAAAAATCGGGCGTATTCTGCCGGTTTATCCCCTCACCGATGGAGTACCCGCCGACCTAATTAGAAAGGCTGTAGTCGCCGCTTTTGGGGCAGTAGAGGCGATAAAAGATCCCTTGCCTTTCGGTCTAAGAAAACAATACGGATTAATCGATTTAAAAACGGCAATTACTAACATTCATTTCCCTAATAATGCCGAGATTCTAAGTCAAGCGCGACGGCGATTAGTCTTTGATGAATTCTTCTTTTTACAATTGGGTTTTCTGCGGCGGCGGCAACAGTATCGTCAGACACAAAAAAGTGCTGTTTTTAGTGCTAAGGGTCAACTAATTGATCGATTTAATCAGATAATTCCCTTTCAATTAACTAATGCTCAGAAACGAGTTATTGAAGAAATTTTAGAGGATTTAGATTCTAGCACCCCGATGAATCGTCTTGTGCAGGGGGATGTGGGTTCTGGCAAAACAATTGTCGGAGTTTATGCTATTTTAGCAGCCCTACAATCCGGTTATCAAGCGGCATTAATGGCTCCCACGGAAGTTTTAGCAGAACAACATTATCGTAAGTTAGTTAGCTGGTTTAATCTCTTACATTTACCCGTAGAATTATTAACTGGTTCCACAAAAACTGCTAAACGGCGAGAAATTCACGCCCAATTAGAGACAGGAGAATTACCACTTTTAGTGGGAACTCATGCCCTAATTCAAGATGCAGTTAATTTCCGCAAATTAGGTTTAGTTGTTATTGATGAACAGCATCGCTTTGGGGTACAACAAAGGGCAAGATTATTAAGCAAAGGAGAGTCTCCCCACGTTTTAACCATGACAGCAACACCGATTCCCCGTACTTTAGCTTTAACCCTGCATGGGGATTTGGATGTGAGTCAAATTGACGAATTACCCCCCGGCAGACAACCGATTCAAACCAGCGCTTTAAATGGGAATCAAAGAAGGGCTGCCTATGATTTAATTCGGCGTGAAATTGCCCAAGGCAGACAAGCTTATGTGATTTTTCCCTTGATTGAAGAATCGGAAAAATTAGATGTTAGGGCTGCGGTGGAAGAATATCAAAATTTATCAGAAAAGATTTTTCCCAATTTTAATATCGGTTTACTCCATGGTCGCATGAGTTCCGCCGAAAAAGAGGAAATCTTAACAGCTTTTCGCGATAATATTCTGCAAATTATTGTCTCAACTACGGTTATCGAAGTGGGGGTGGATGTTCCCAATGCCACGGTGATGTTAATTGAAAATGCCGAACGTTTTGGCCTTTCACAATTGCATCAATTACGGGGGCGCGTTGGCAGAGGTTCCCATCAATCCTATTGTTTACTTTTAAGTGGCAGTAATAGTGCTAATTCCCGTCAAAGATTGACGGTTTTGGAACAATCCCAAGACGGCTTTTTTATCTCGGAAATGGATATGCGATTTCGCGGTCCGGGGGAAGTTTTAGGACAACGACAATCGGGTTTACCAGATTTTGCCCTCGCTAGTTTAGTCGAGGATCAAGAGGTGTTAGTTTTGGCAAGAGATGCCGCCGAAAAAATTATGTTAGATGATCCCCATTTAATCACTTTGCCCAATTTGAAACAAGCCTTAGAAGCTAAATATCAACGGATGTTGGGAGCGGATATTTTAACTTGATTTAGATGTTCAGTGATCAGTAAACAGTAATACTAAATCCAGTTATTAAAAACTGATTATTTATTCTCCGTTTTGCATAGCCCATACTCAACGGATTTACTATTACTTCCGATTTTATCACTCAATCCAAGCTTTTGGGGGGTTCTACCCCCCAAACCCCCCGTTGGGGGCGTGGCGCCGCCCCCAAACCCCCCGCGCATTAGTTTTTCGGTGGGATGCTTACACGCAGCCGCTGACACATCTGTAATAATTTAAGAGTCACTCCACTTGCAGGAGTGCCTCTCCTGATATGTAGCCTATACTCAGCGGATTTAGTATAATCAGTAAACAGTAATCAGTGAAAAGACAGTAGCAAACTGCCATTTGATGAGGCTCACTTAATACATACTGCTCACTCAAAACTTAAAACTCAAATCTTATAACTGATAACTGATAACTGATAACTGATAACTGACGACTGATAACTGATTCAATTAACCAAATTTAATCATTTCTCGTCCTGCCATCACGGGTAATTCCCCTTTTAAAATCGGGATCAGTGTCTCGCGAATTCTGTCCGCATCGGGGGGACAACCCGGCATAAAAATATCGATGGGAATGACTTGATGGACGGGCAGCACTTGATCTAATAATTCGGGAACGATACCGGGTTCTTCTGGTAGTTGAGGGGTGTTATCTCCTAACTCTAAATAAGCCCTTTTTAGCACGGGATCGGCAGTTCCTAACATATTCCGCATAGCGGGAACGTTAGCAGTCACGGCGCAATCACCAAAAGAAACGACGGTTTTGGTATTTTGGCGGACTAGATGAATTAGTTCTAAATTATCCTGATTAGCGATCGCTCCTTCCACTAAACAGACATCGACATTTTCGGGATAGGTTTTCAGATCGCAGCCGACGGGACTATACACCACGTCAACTTTTTCGGCTAATTCTAACAGCCATTCATCCAAATCGAGGAAGGACATATGGCATCCCGAACAACCGGCTAACCAGACAGTAGCGAAGCGAATTTTACTCATAATTTTAATTTCTTGGTTGGTATTGTTGGCTGAGTTGCAATTTGGTCAAAAGGATCAAATGAAAAGAAATACTCTTTTAAGCTATTTTTGCCTCCCGGATAAACTCTTGCATTTTTTCCTCAAAGAAAGGAGCTAAATCTAGATTTTTCCAGTCTTTAAGTAGCTCAAAAATAATCGCCTCCGATGCAAAATTTCCCGTATAGGAAATAAAAGAAAAAGGACGTTTACTGAAATTGAGCAAACAGCTTAAAATCGTGCAATGGTCTTTTACTCCAAAACCAAGAGAACAGGTTTTATCTCGATCTTTTACTCGCCAATTATCAGCACTTTTGGCATAAATATCTAGGGCAACTAAAGCGGAATCCACTTCTCTAGAATATTTAATTAAGAGCGAATACAAAACCCTAGGCTCTTGACTAATATCAGACAAAATTTCAATTATCCGACAAGGAATACTAGAAAATTGCGCCGTCAAATTGGAGAGAGACTGACACATTTCTAGGGCTTGTAGAAATTGCGATTCGGGTGATGTGGTCATAATTATCTTGTTTGCTGAATTGAATCAGACCAAGGATATTGTTTTTGTGCCAGTAAATGCGCTTGTTGCTGCGAAAAGCCTCGATTAATCACTAAGTCAGATTCGTAGATTTCATGATTGAGAAACATCCGATCAAGATTATTCCCTTGAGCGCCAGCGAGTCTTCGCCAAGCTGCTACCATTAAACCTTCGGGAAAAAATTGATATCGAGACACTCCCGATCCAAAAGCATAATCCTTGGCGCGTCGGATATCGATCTCCGATATTTCGTATTGGGCAGCAATCTCTAGGATATCTTGATTATTATCCATAATCTGATCATATTCCTCCCTTACCTTGGCGGTTAGTTTCTGCTCGTAGATATCTAAATGCGCCCATCGATCACTATCACCCTCCATTGATTACTTTAACGCGTCCATTGGTGTTGAGTCCTAGCATTAACTAAAAATTCCAACTTCGAGCGATCTTCCTCTTTTTCAGAAACGGCGGAACCCTTGCGGAATATCGCCCCGGTTGGACAAGCGGCAACACATTTGCCGCAGGAAGTACAGGCAGAAACGCTGCCCCAAGGCTGATCCATTCCCGCAATAATTTTATCTTTTTCGCCGCGATAAGCCAGATCCCAAACGTGCGCCCCTTCAATTTCATCACAGACTCGCACACAACGGGTACAGAGAACACAACGATTATGATCGATACCGAAAAGAGGATGGGAAATATCCACTTCTCGCTTGGGAAAACGGTAGGGAAAACGACTATGATCCATACCCACTTCGATGGCTAAATCTTGCAATTCACAGTTACCATTAGCCACACAAACCGCACAAACGTGATTGCCTTCAGCGAATAATAATTCCACCGTCATGCGGCGATATTCTTTCAGTTTTGGGGTATCGGTATGAACCACCATTCCTTCCGCCACCTCCGTTACACAGGCGGGTAATAATTTATTAATACCTTCAATTTCTACCAAACATAAGCGACAGGCGGCCACTTCGGAAACCCCATCGAGATGACAGAGGGCGGGAATTTTTATTCCTACCTGACTAGCTGCCGCCAGAACTCGCGAACCCGCTTCGATCGCTACATCTTTACCATCAATGCTTAAAGTGATTACGGACATAAAAATTATTCTCCTTGAGGATAATATCCCTCTCCTTCCCATAGGCCACGGTTTGTGGCCAAGGGTGGGATTTTTACAGAAAGTTTTAACCTAGACAATCGGCTAAGTCTTTTGCGGGGGTGGTAATCGGCTGCAGGTGATAGGTATCGGAGAGGACTTTGAGGACGTTGGGGGAGATAAATGCCGGTAAAGTTGGTCCCAGACGGATATTTTGCATACCTAGATGTAGCAGGGTGAGCAGTACAGCGATCGCTTTTTGTTCGTACCAAGAGATAATTAGGGAGAGGGGTATCTCGTTGACGCTAACGTTAAAAGCGTTGGCTAATCCTAGGGCGATTTTGATGGCACTATAGGCATCGTTACATTGTCCCAAGTCCATTAGCCGGGGTAATCCTTCGATGCTACCTAATTGTTTGTCGAAAAAGCGGAATTTTCCACAGGCAAGGGTTAAAACGATGCAATCTTCGGGAACTTGTTCCACGAATTCGGTGTAGTAATTGCGATCGGGTTTTGCCCCATCGCAGCCCCCAACTAGGAAGAAGTGACGGATTTTACCCTGTTTAAGGGCATCAACCACCGTATCAGCGACACTGAGAACGGTATTGTGGGCAAATCCTACCATTACCTGCCGAGGTTCGCTTATTTCAGTAAATCCGGGCAATGACTGCGCTTTAGCAATCACGGGACTAAAATCGATCGCACCGTCCACTGTTTCTAAGCGGTTAATATGGGCATAACCCACAGGTCCGAGGGTAAAGAGTTTACTTTCATAGTTTTCGTGGGGAGGCATGAGACAATTAGTAGTTAAAACTATTGCCCCCGGAAACTTAGCAAATTCTTTAGTTTGATTTTGCCAGGCGGTGCCATAATGACCGTAGAGATGGGGATATTTTTCTTTGAGTTTTGGATAACCGTGGGCGGGTAATAATTCTCCGTGGGTATAGACTGTTATCCCAGTATTGGCAGTTTGTGCCAGTAAAGCCGCTAATTGTTTAATATCATGGCCGGAGACTAAAATGGCTTTACCTAGACGCGGATTTAAGGGAACATTTGTCGGTATGGGATGACCGTAGGTTTCGGTATGACCTTGATCTAATAATTCCATGGCCCGCAGGTTTGCTGCCCCAACTTTTAGACAGATTGCCACCCAATCATTCAGGTTTAAATCACTGCGATCAATTGCCGCTAAAGTCTCTTGGATAACCTGATAAACTGAGTCATCCTCTTGACCTAATTCCTGAGCGTGGAAAGTATAGGAAGCAAGACCTTTAACTCCGTAGATAGCGGTTAACTTTAGGGAAAAAATATCGAGATCCTGTACTTTTTCAATTAGTTCTAAGGATACTTCTTGACCTTGACTGACTAGGCTCTCATTAAAATTAGGCTGATAGTTAGCAAGTGCAGACCAGTCCACCGATCCCAATTGTGCTTTTAAATTTTCCCGAATCTCTAAACAACGCTGAATATAATCGGTAAAACGTCTTTGATCGAAGTTCACATTGGTCATGGTGGCGAAAAGCGACTCGCAGGTAAAAATATCGGCTTCGCGAGTAGATATCGCCGCTTCTTTGGCTTTTAAAACCACCGATGCTAATCCCCGCAGACAATAAACTAATAAGTCTTGAACGGCGTTGACTTCGGGACTTTTTCCACAGGCTCCCCACTGATGACAACCATTACCACTAGCGGTTTGTTCGCATTGTTCACAAAACATAAGTTTTCTCTCTTTTTTCAGTGGATTGACAGATTGTTGCGATTTTTTTCTACTAAATTTAATTCTGCTTTTTTGAAAGTTAGTTATCGGCCCTCACCCAGCAAGAATTATGGATTTTACGACTGGAAAGCTTGTCTTGACAGCCTCTACTCTCTGAACTATGTTTTTATTCTCTCACTCTTTTTGCCGGTTGGGTTCTGATTTTAGATTTCCTCAAGAATTACCGATTAAACAATTATTTAGTTGTCTTATTAAATTAAGTATTTTTTGTGATTTTTATGATATAATGAGCGAGATTTTCGATTTTTAGGTGGGTGTTTGCCAGTGTCATAGCAATCGGTCTCCTGATTAGGATAGAAAGTTGGAAATTAAGAGTTATTATCGCCTAACTGTGATGATGGGATTGCTTTCGACATAGATAGTCATCTCTTTTGTTATTTACTTAACTTAGCAATGATTGAAACCGCTCATCTCCCCGAATCTGCTCGAAATCTTTATCTGTTTTTGCCAGATCCTGATATTTGACATCAAGACTGATGAACGATTTATTTTATTAGTGGTATTCCGATATCTTTGCATATTTTATTAGCGAGAATATCCCTAATTTCCGTATGTCTTGGAATCGCAGATCTTTTATTTAGGGTTTGCTGAATAAATCTAAAAACCTTGTTGGATAAGGCTTTTAGACTTTTTTTCCCTGAAAAAGTGCCTACCATTGGAGTGATTGGGGGGAAAATTTAGGGATTTTTTCCCTGAAAATTAGGTAATTGACCAC
>NZ_JASJFB010000535.1:0-11287 GCF_030065455.1 Microcystis sp. M53602_WE12
CTTAATGCTTTTCTTTGCCCAGATATTTGTTGACGATCTAAATTAAATAGCATTCGATAAAGTTGATGACAAGATTGTTGGAGATGACGAATTTTTTCCGATGGGCAAATCACAATAGAAGAAGCGGAAGAATTTAAAAACTTTTTTGCTTCTGGTAGCTCTAAAGTTTGGCACAATTGTTGCAGATAATTATCATGAACGTAAAGCTGAAAACGATTGGAAAAAGGATGTTGAAAAACGGAAATTTCTGATTTAGGGGGGATAATCCCCAGATAGTTATTTTCTAATGGATACAAATTTTGGAAGAAGACAGAATTCACCTGAACAGGAATCGCAAAAACCCACATTTTAGAATGGATTACTCCCGCAACATTCGTTAAACAATTACGTTGCGATAATTCTAACATCACTTCATCGATGATGATCCTTGAAAGATACCCTTCAAAATGATCACCACTGAGTTGTAAAGCATCTACGTTGAGAAATTCTCGATTCTGAAAATAGCGAGAAAAGTCACAAACATATTCACTTTTAAAGGTTAATTCCTGAGAATTAATTAAAATATTGGTTTTATTGTCAAAAATAAACATCTATATATAACTATTTGGTTATTGAGTAAAGTTAAAATTTTTTTGCCCATCAATTTAAAAACTTGCGTTTTTCGGATCATCTTAGCATAGAGGACTGAGTAGTATTGAGTTACAGCAGAGTTGATTTGTTAAGTCCATCAGTGTAATCCAGGTTAAATCTCTCATCTCTCATCTCTCAACTCTCATCTCACCTTTGTAACCCCTAAATCAGGTTTTTATGTCAAGCTATTTTGAAAGCCTTGCTAGAAACCAGTTTTAGGGATAAGTATAATTACTCACTTGTATAAATGAGATGCTCCCATCTCTCAAATCTCTCACTTTTTTCCGTTATCAATTACTAAGGAGATTTCGATGGCTAAACAATATATGCCACTTGAAGATTGGTCTGGAACTGTGGTATTCGGTGGAGAAATTCCTCAATTACGTCCCCCGGCATTTTCTGACGACTCAAAATATACCACATTTAGCTATACCCATTATCTAGAGGGATTGGAAATTTCCGATAGCTATATCTATGATCCAGGAGGATCAGAAATTTCCGAAGCTGTTGCTAGGGAAATCGCTACGTTCGCCGTTCCCCCGACAAATTATCCAGGGAGATTGGAAATTTTCGAAGCTGTTGCCCCTAATATTAGCACTCGTTTCTATGCCATCGAAGCAACTATTGATTTCTCCAAAGCTAAAGGGGACTTACAAGGTGTTCTGATGGCGCAGGGTGGATATTTTGGTGGACATAGTTTCTACATCTATCAGGGAAAACTATGTTATGTCTATAACTGGTTAGGACAACAACAGAAGATCACCTGTGATCTTCCTCGTCTTAGTAGCGAGGTGACACTCAAAGTTGAATTTGCCAAACCAAAGATAATCGCCCCTTCCGATGAAAAGTTGGGTGACAGCACAATAGATAATATGAAACTGTATATTAATAACATCGAACAAAATGTCGATATTATAAGAACTTTATCAAATCATACTCCTAACTTCCTAACTAAATATAAACACGCAGCAATTCCAAATTCAGAATGTAGCAAGGAATACAGAATACAAAACGCTTTTGCCCTGTAGCTCCCCATCCAAAATCAAGAAGAATTAACGCGAGTAACAGGGATGGCCTCATCGAGCATAAAGTCTAAAAGGTGGTGCCAGCCTTCAAACAGCAGATACTTGGTTAAGCAAAGAACATCGTTAAAAAAGCCTCTGCGAGTCCCCCTTTGCATCCGAGCCCGTTGATAGCGTTCATCGACTAGATGCAGAACAGTATGAAATAAGAAAGCCAGGAGATTGAGGGTCAACAGAAAAGAGGACAAATGTTGCTGACCATGTCCAAAATTATGCTCCAAATGATAGCCCCGAGTTTTGAGCACATTGTGATTCTCATTTTCGGTTCGCCAACGGCTCCGTCCAGCAGCGCAGACCAGAATGACCCGTTGGGGAGTCAGGTCGTGGTTAGTAATCCAGCTATTGCGATAGAGAAGTTGACCATCCGACTCGCGCTTAACGGTCACCTCACACCAATTGACCAGTAAGGCGGGTTGTTGTTCGCGCAGGGGGACTTGATTGAGATAACGATAGTCCCAAATTTCAAAGTATCGCCCATTCCAACGTCGCTGTTGAGTGGTTTTGACTTCTTGATTAGCCTCCAGGAAAGAAACCCACTCATAGAGAGTCGGATGGGAGGACGGTAAACAGACAAAGATAAAGTTGAAATGGTGTTCCAAACAATATTCAGCCATCGGTTGGCGACTATAGAGGTCGTCGCCTAAGAGGGTGATGGGCTGGCCTTCAAACCAGGACGCATGGCTCGCTATCCAGCGTTTTGCCGCGTTTTGCTCACAGTCTTGTTTCTCACTGCCATCTTGAGGAGTGATAAATTCTGGTGGCAAGGAAATGACCGATTTTTGGTCAGGAGAGACAATTACAGGCAAAATAGCTTGATGGTGATAAGTTACCTTCCCCTGTTTCGAGGTGCGGGTTGAGCAACAAGGACAACTAATTTTCTCTGAATCATAGTACTGAGTCCCATCTAGGGCGACGAGTAAGTTGCCATCCAAGGCTGTAAACAGCCTCAAATAGCCTTGTTCTCTCAGACCTTGATAAATCCATTTGAACGGTGAAAAAAGAGGCTTTGCGGCTATTCTATCGAGAATATTCTTTATCTGTTCTATGGTCGGGATATTAACCAGACCAAACAGACTTTGAGCATTATCTCGTCCACAACGACTATTCAATTGACGCTGATATTCTAGAAAGGATTCATTTTGCATAAAGAAGCTAGCAAATGCCCCCAAGACCGCGTCTTTTAGACTGTAGCGAGTAGCATTGCTAGCACTGCGCGGGTCAACCATGCCAGCGATAGCCCTGTGGAAGTAGCTCAGCATCCCTATAAAACTCAAATCTTGGACTTCCATTCCTGCAAAACCCAATGGGCAACTCGTTCACTCTATTTTGAGGGACAGAAGCGAAATCAATTCTGTATCCTACACTACCGTTTGAATTTGGAATTGCTGCCAAACCATTGCCCTAGTCGGGGGGGATGTGACTTTAAATAGTGGAAGTTTAACCGCTTTGGGGGGAAGAATAGAAGTCGGAAGCGTCAGAAATATGGGTAATGTCAGCTTAACTCCTGTTCCTAAGGGATGGAGGCTAGGATATGAAGGGATAGATAGTCAATCCCAAGGTCAAATTACCTTATCTCAACTGGCCTTGCTAAATAGTAGCGGGTTAGGAGGGGGCGAGATCAAGTTAACCGCTCAAAAGGTCGCTTTAATCAATGAATCTGCCATTTTATCAGTAACACTTTCTGACCAAGATGGGAGAGATATTTCAATTCAAGCGCAGGATATTCGTTTGAGTAATGGTTCGATTATTGGTACTGGAACGTTTATTGATACTCTTGGTGATAGTGGGAGTGTCATTATTAAAACCAATAATTTAACGGTACAGGGAGCATCTCTTATTGAAACCACTACCCTTGGACAAGGAAAGGGGGGAAATTTAATTATTAATGCCCAAAATGGCGTTAATGTGATTGATGATGGTTTTATTGCAGCGGGTTCTTTGGGTGCAAGTCAAGATCAAACTGGTTCAGCAGGAAACTTAATCATTGAAACACAAATTTTAAATATTAATGAAGGGGGAGAAATTCTCAATGCAACCAGTTCTGGTCAAGGGGGAAATTTAATCATTAATGCTTCAGAAAGCATTAATATAGATGATTTTGATAGTGCTATCTACACAGATACTTTCGGAAGAGGGAATGCAGGAAATCTTGAGATTAACACAAAAACTTTAAGAATAAGTAACGGGGCGCAAATTTCTGCGGCCACGTTTGATCAAGGAAAAGGAGGAGATATTCTGCTCAGAGCGAGCGATAGCCTTTACATTACAGGAATATCCTCTGATCTGAGATTTCCTAGTGGGATTTTTACCTCAACAGGGATCATTGGGTTTGATTTTCAACCTCAAGGAGAAGGGGGAAACCTTTTGATAGAAACAAGACGCTTAACCCTCACAGATGGCGCGGTGATTTCTACATCTACCATTAGTCCCAAAAATGCGGGAAACGCTGTGCTAAATATTAGCGATACCTTATCCTTAGAACGGAATGCTCGAATTACTGCCAGTACAAGTGCTGATGGCAATGCAGGTAATATTCGCTTGAATGTGGGGAATGAGCTATTAATGAATCAAAATAGTCAAATATCTACCGCAGTAACTAGAAATTCATTAGCTAGGGGTGGATTGATCGAAATCAACGCCAATTCTCTTAATCTCCAAAATCAATCAGAAATTAGCGTTCGTTCGGAAGGACAAGGCAACGCAGGTAATATTAATATTAATCTGACGGGTTTATTCAGTGCCACTAATAGTGATATTACCGCAAATGCCAATCAAGGCGCAGGGGGAGAAATTACCCTCACCGCAGATAACATCAGATTACAGGGAGATAGCGATATTCGGACGAATGTAAATAATGGAGCAGGAGGTGGCGGAAATATTACTGTAACAGCTAATTCTATCCTATTATTCAATGATAGCGATATTTTAGCTTTTTCTCGTGATGGACGAGGTGGCAACATTCAATTTAATACGCCTGTATTTTTTGGTAATGGTTATCAACCGATTTCGAGTGAAAATGATCCTAATACCCTAGATGGTAACGATAGAGTCGATATTAACGCCAGTGGTGCAGTCTCAGGTGCAATTATTATTCCAGACTTGACCTTTATTCAAAATAGTATCGTTCAGTTGCCAGAATTCTTGATTAACCCTGAAAAACTCTTAGCTAATAGCTGTATTTCACCTAATCAGGACCGCGGGGGTAGTTTTATCATAAAAGGCTCAGGAGGTGTCCAAAATCGGCCAGGAGATATGAATACTCCCTCTTATTTCCCTGAAATCATTCAACCTATTCCTGAAACACCCGCTCAACCTTGGAAAAAGGGTGATCCTATCATTGAACCGCAAGGGGTTTATTACACTCCAGACGGACGACTTTATCTTAGTCGAAAATGTTAGGATTTTTCAACTATTATCTATATTTTCCGTCAGCCAATTTTTAAAGTTTCTGATGGCTTCACTTCTCCCCAGTTGTTGACTTTGTTTAACAAATTGATTAATTAATTCAATAATCGGAATCTGAGGAAAATTGGGACTGCTTAAAGACTCAATATATTCTCCTTCTTGTAATAAATTAATCTGTAGGCCACTTTGAGTATAACGCCACAGTTCGGGAACACCTAACTGTCGATAATTATCTAAATAGGTACGGGAAGTAATATCAATTTCTAGGACTAAATCAGGGGGGGGATCACTTTCTAAATTAAGTCTATTTTTGCCAATAACGGCTTGATAGTTTTTAATATAAAAACAGGCATCAGGTTCAACTGCTTGATTCATCCGCTCGTTTTTAAATGTTGTTGATCCTAACGGTTCAAAATCAATATTGAGTACTTCTAACAAAAACTGAACCATATAACTAATGATTTCTTTATCTTTTTCATGTTCGGGTAAAGGTACCATAATTTCTAATATTCCGTTACTGTAGGATAACCGAGAAGCACGACTTTCTCCTAATTCTGATAATATTGTCTCAAATTTTTGCCAGTTAAGCTCTTTTAAAAGTAACTGTTGACCGGGATTGACGATAATTTGTTCTAAGGCTAATTGCATGGCTTTAGCTGAAAATGTTGATTTCTTAGTTTAATTATACCCTTACTCATAGGATTTCAACAAAAATTAAGCCTATTTGTAATATTCTGCCAGTTTTATTAAAGTGTTATTTCGTCGAGTAATAATTTTGGCATCAACCCCTTCAGATGGCTCTAAATGTTCAGATTCTACGAGAGATTTAATAAAATTAGAAACTTGAGGGTTTAATTCTCCTTGATGGGTTGAAGATAAGCTCGTCATTAAAGCATCATACCATAACCCATTTTCGGCATAGCGTTCTGCTTGTTCAGTTTTTTGAAGTGAATTAGCCACTTGTTGACTTAAAAAAATGGGCATTTCAACCACTCTAAATTCTGCTCGTTGAATCATCCAAACGTCAGGACTTTGACGAATAGCGACTTGCCAAAGATACTTTTTACCCACTGCTAAAGGGGTTTGATTACTGGGAAAAGAAAAGTTATGAATTCCTCCTTTTTGTTGAAATCGTACAGCCAAGACCAGCAATTTTAGACACAAGCTATACTTATGCCATCAAATCCACAATTAAAGTTAATGACCGAGCTACTTCACCTAGAAGGAGTTGTCGTTACCAATTATCAAATTATTACCGATGCAGGAATTGTTTTACATTTAGAAAATATGTCAAGAGAAAGCCAGTGCATTCATTGTGGAAGTAAAACGGAAAAAGTTCATCAAAACAATGAATTAACAATCCGAGATTTACCCTTTGGAGAACAGGCATTATATCTGAGAATCAATCGTCGTCAGATGAGATGCGAGAAATGTGGGAAAAAATTCACAGAAGAACTAAATTATTTGCCGAAGAAAAGAACCTACACAGACAGATTTAGAAAAAAAATAGTGGCCGAAGTCCTGAATAGTGATCTCAAAAATACGGCAGAAAGAAATGGAGTAAGCGAACAAGAAATAGAAACGATGCTCAAAGACTTAGGAGAAGACTTAATAACCGCAAAACCTCAAGGTCTAAAAAAACTAGGAATAGATGAAATAGCCATGATAAAGGGAAAAGGAAATTACTATGCTGTGTTAGTAAATATATAGCGGTTCTCGCATCTGTGCGGCACACTTAAACCTTTGCTGATTAAGCTGTTCAGGATCGGGAATGTACCTCTTGTGAATCAGAAACGCTATAGACACAGGAAAAATTGTAGGCTTAGTAGAAAAAAGAACAGAAGAAGCATTAACAGAATATCTGAAACAGTGGGGAGAAGAGGTTTTGAGCCAAATAGAGGAAGTAAGTATAGACCTGTGGATAGGGTATAAAAATGTGGCAGAAAAACTAATGCCTCAAGCGCAAATAGTAGGAGATAGATTCCAGGTAATGAAACAAGTAAATAACGAGCTAGATGAAGCCAGAAAGGAGGTAAAAAGAGAGGCAACCAAGATAAAAAATAAGAAAAATAAAGAAAATATCTTAGCAGGAATAGCCAAGAGCAAATATACCTTATTAAAGAATGAAGGAGACTTAGTAGAGAAGGAAAGGAAAAAATTGGAAGAAGTATATAAAGTGTCTCCAAAACTTGGGGAAATGCACAAATTAAAAGAGGAATTTAGAGAAGTATTTGAGAAAAATACGGAGGGGAATGAGGGATTATTTGCCTTGAGCGATTGGATAAAAAAGGCGATGGCTTACTTTCCTAAAAGCTGCCAGACAATGAGGCGGTGGATTGACGAAATAACTGCCTATTTTGATAACCGAACAACCCAAGGAACAGTGGAAGGAATTAACAATAAACTGAAGGTGATTAAAAGGAGAGGCTATGGATTTAGAAACTTTAAAAACTTTAGTCTTAGATGTTTATTAAATTGGCATTTTGCTAGTTGATTTTACATGGTAAGTTCGGAAGAACCCAAATTACCTCATTTGTTGAGGGGGGGACTGGATGGAATAATTTACTTCCTGATCCCGATCCTGCTACTTTAGGAGGGATAGGATTAGGTTTACGCTGGTTAGTGGCTAATGGTTTAACTGTTCGTTTAGATTACGGGATTCCGTTAGTTTCTGTCGATAATTCCGGAAATTCACTGCAAGAACAAGGGTTTTACTTTTCGGTGAGATATAGAAAAGCATTCTAGCATATTCTGAGAGAATTATAATAATAGTTCTCAATTAACTTAATCCGAATCTTTATCTTTTGTCGCTTCGTTAATTTCAGCTTTTTTCTTAAAGAACGTAGGTTGGGTTGAAGCATGAAACCCAACGCCCGATTATGTTACGCTAACGCTAACCCATCCTACAAATAATTGTGCCTACCTACTTAATTTCAGCGTTTTTCTTAAAGATGAGGTATAATTAATGTCGTTTGTGCTTCGAGGCGAGCGCTCTGTTCAAACCCTCATTCTGTAAGGCTTCTGGGGTTGGTGATCGCAGTCTTGGATTTCAAAAAAGCCTAAAGATATTATCCAACCAGGTTTTTAGATTTATTCAGCCAACCCTAGTTAAAAAAGAGAGGAGTAGGTCGCCATATCTAGTCCCTTGAGAACGGAATTCGGTATGGGTCAAAGTTTCTAGAAAAGCCCTAGGGGTAGCTTGAGTATTTATACTTATTGCAAAATAGGTATGCTTTTCCTATCATAAAGTTGACTGGTAATCGTGCCGAACTAATTAGCGAAAATTTGGGTCTAAAGCCCTTGGAATGATGTTTTTATTGTATTCAGGAAGTTGAAAAAATGAAGACCAAATCGATCATAAGCTTACTATCTCTTAGCATTATGGGAATGTCAATCTATGCGGGTCAAGCTAATAGTAGTGATTACCGGGCTTTGACCCCGGAAGAAACATCACGGTTGACTGATGCTTTGCTAAAACAGGGTTGTAGGAATCCTAAAGCGATGAAATTTGATGTTGAGACTAACCTATTTGAAGCAGAAGATGCTGTGTGTGAGGGAGGAAGAAAGTATGATATTTACCTTGATAGAAACTTTAGGATTGTTTCAATGAAACCAGACTAAAAGATCAAATCCCTGAGAAGCTTTTACCGGTCGTCGCGAAGATTACCAATGAGGTATAACAAAGCCATTCTGACAGCGACACCACTGGTAACTTGTTGGGAAATTAGACTAAAATCGGGATCATCCATTAAATCGGAACTAATTTCCACCCCCCGATTCACAGGACCGGGATGAAGTACCTTCACCCCCGGTTGACAGGATTGCAAACGAGGACGAGTAATGCCAAAACTTTGATGATATTCCCGTAAACTGGGCAAAAGATTGGCAGTCATGCGTTCTTTTTGCAGTCGCAGGGTCATCACAAAATCGGCCTTTTCTAAAGCTGGTTCTAAATCCCAGTGGAGAAATAGGCGATCGCACAATTCCCCAAAATATTTCGGCAGTAGGGTGGGGGGTGCGGACAAATGTACTTCCGCCCCAGCCGTGGTTAAACTCCAGATATTGGAACGAGCGACACGAGAATGGAGTATATCCCCAACAATAGCGATTTTTTTACCCTCTAACAGTTCTAAACGGGGATTGTCTTCGTCTAACAGACAACAGATCGTAAACAGGTCTAAAAGTCCCTGGGAGGGGTGTTCGTGTTGACCGTCCCCAGCATTAAGAATACTGACCCCCGACTGCAAACGATCCATTTCTGCGGCAATTAAATCGGGAACTCCCGACTGTTGATGTCGGATGACAAAGATATCCGTACCCATGGCCACATAGGTTAAAGCGGTGTCGAGAATCGTTTCCCCCTTAGTCAAACTGGAACTACCCGGGGCAAAATTGAGAACATCGGCCGAGAGACGTTTCGCCGCTAGTTCAAAACTACTACGGGTGCGGGTGGAAGGTTCAAAAAAAAGATTTGTCACCACTTGACCTTGTAGGGCCGGCACTTTCTTGGTACGTCGGGAAAGAACTTCACGAAAACTAGAGGCCGTTTGTAGCAGGGTTTGGTATTCTTCCGGTTGCCAGTCTTGCAATCCCAAAATGTGGTGTCGGATCCAAGTGAAAGCCATAGGCGTTAAGGAGGCGGTAAAAACGGCAAATTTCGTCTATGCTATTGTAGGATTTCTTTGCATCAGGTTAATAAATAGGGTTTATGAGAATTAATTTTTCCTTCTGTCAGATCACTCTTGCGATCGCTTTATTTCTCAATCCCTTGCCGGCGATCGTTGCCCAGACTGCCACCTCTGGGGAAATGGTATCACCGACCACGGGCATTAATTACACTCGCCTGAAAAATTTCCTCGCTCAACAAAATTGGCGACAAGCTAACGATGAAACCCGCAATTTAATCCTGAAAGCAACCGGACGGGAATTACAGGGCTGGTTTACCATGGAAGACCTGCAAAAATTGGCCTGTTGGGATCTGCAAAAGATGGATCAACTCTGGAAAGAAGCTTCCGGGGGTCGTTTTAGTTTCAGTACCCAATTTCGCATTTTTATCGAGACGGGTAATCGACCGGGGCGCTTAGTGGCGATCGAAAATTTTCAAACTTTTGGCGATCGCATCGGTTGGCGTAAAGATGGTGATTGGATTATTTTTAAAGAGAATCTTAACTATACCCTCAATGCACCCGTCGGTCATCTGCCGGCGCCCCGGGACGAATATCAGATCGCCGGTGGTCGCCTAGAATACACCACCCTCGCCCAAAGATTAGTCACCTGTAATATTGTTAGCTTAGGGCAAAGCAAACAGTGATCACGCGATCAATTCTGTAGAGTAAAATTTAAGGAAAAGCTTCTCTCCTCACCTTCCCTTTTTTTCCGATTTACTAGCACTTTTTCTGCCAAAACTCCCTAAATTTAACAATGATTAAACGATCCGTTAACCTATCGAGAGCGATCGGTTCGTCGATCGCCGTTTCCCTAATTATCACCGGTTGCGCCCCCCAAACCCCCCAAGCCACTCGACCGGCGGCTGTTCCCGTCAAACTGCAAACCCTCGGCACCGACAAATTAGTGCAAAGTAGCGAATTTGTGGGTACTTTGATCGCCCAAGAGCGTGTTAGCGTCTCCCCTCAGATTACCGGTCGGATTCGGACTATTTTCGTTAAATCTGGCGATCAGGTAACTCAGGGACAAAAAATCGCCGAATTGGATCCCGAACAACAACAGCAACAGGTAAACGCTGGCATCGGCCAGGTAAATTCGGCCAAAGCGAACCTGAATGCGTCTGAGGCGGATTTAAGGCAAAGACAAGCGCAAGCGAGGGCAAATAAAGCCCAAATTGCCCAGAATCGGGCAAATGTGGCCAATGCCGAAGCCAATGTGAAAAGTCAGATCGCCACCTTGAGCGCCGCCGAAGCTGATTTACAGAGAGCGAGAGCTAATTTAGATTTAGCGGAAAAAAACCTAAAAAGAGCCGAATTTCTGGTCAAACAAGGCGCACAGCCCCAACAGGACTTAGATGATCGCCGCCGCGACATTCAGGCCGCCAGGGCGGAAGTAGAGGCCCGGTCTAAAAATCGTGATGCGGCCCGTCAACAGGTGACGGCGGCTAGAGCTACCCTACAGGCAAACAAAGAAGCATTAAATATCGCCATTCAAAACGAATTAGC
>NZ_JASJFB010000168.1:0-3653 GCF_030065455.1 Microcystis sp. M53602_WE12
ACTAGGGTCTGCTGAAAAAGTTTTTCCTAGGGGCAGGGTGTAGGGTGTAGGGTGTGGGGTGTGGGGTTTTACCGATTTTGAGGGGGTCAATTACCTAATTTTCAGGGAAAAAGTACCTGAATTTTACCCCGATCACTGCCATATCTGGTACTTTTGGATTTCAAAAAAGGCTAAAAGTCTTATCCAGCAAGGTTTTTAGATTTATTCAGCAGACCCTAACTAGAAGCTAATAATTGATTCTCAATCTGTCTAACTACCGTGAGTGCCGAATAGCTGACTCCGGCAGTGCCTTCCCCCGGATGGGTGGAATCTCCCACTAACCAAAGATGGGGGATCGGAGTGCGCGTCGCTACTCCAAAAGGGCCAAAAGTGGACAATCTTTGACCAATACCGCCGACAATGCCCTGATTTCGCCCCGTAAACCGCTCAAAAGTACGAGGTGTAGCTGATTCGATGTGAACGATGTGATCAGGACTAAGATGGAAATAATTACCGAGACGATCGATCGCCTCTTGGGTGTATGCTGCTTTTAATTGCTGATAATTATCTTCTCCTTTTCGCCACCAAAGACTGGTATCGGTGAAGGAAGAAGCAATAATCGTCGCTTTTCCCGCTGGGGCGCGGCCATCCCCTTCTTTACTCACGGAAACAAACAAAGAGTTATTTTCGCCGATTATGCCATCGTAATCGTAGAGGAATTGCAAATGGGGGGGACAATCGGGGGGAATAGCAGCGCGATCGACTCCTAAGTAAACCACAAAAGCGCCAGATGCGGGGGGAAGTTTTTCAATTCTCCGGTGATAAAGACTGGGAATGGCTTCGCGATCGATTAATTGTGGTAAATTTTGGATCGGGATATTAGCCACAATCTCATCGGCCATTTCTGGATATATTTGGCCATTTTTTTGATTTATGACGATAATTCCGGTGGCTTTTCCCTTTTCTGTCAGTATTTTTTCCACTGTGTGACGCATTTGCAATTTACCGCCGTATTTTTCCAAAGCTGCTACTAGGCGATCGCTTAATACCTGCATACTACCCTGAAGGTGGGATAAACCTTGGGGAGACTGAGAAACTGCTAAAGCGGTGGCGGCATAAAGTAAAGCGGTTTCATCAGCAGTAACTTGGGAATAAAGCTTTAACTGGAGATCAAGGAAGGTTTTTAGGCGTTTATCCCTCTCTAAGCCGTATAATCGCAGAGCATCGCCCACAGTCATCAAAGTAAAGGGGAAGGTAATGGCAGTATCTACACGCAAAGCGGCGATTAATTGCCCTAAATCCCACCAGTTGCGCGGGGGTAAAACTGGATCGCGACTTTGAAAACGCCAACTTGCTTGAAAGAGTTTTTGTAATAATTGCCAAAAAGGTTCGCTGCCCGGAAATTGTTTTTGTCTTTCCTCCTGCCACTTTTGCCGATTGCGCCAGACATTAATCGGATTGGTTTCCCCCGGCAGAAAAACGGCACAGGCGGGATCGCAGGGGACAGAATCGGGTAAATCTATCCCTAATTCGGCAAAAATGCGCTGATGAATGCCCCCTACTTCTAATCCTGCCACTTGAGTCGCCCCCACGTCAAAAGTAAAACCCCGACGGGAAAAAGTCGAGGCACAACCTCCGGGGACAAGTGCCTGATCATATACTGTGACTTGATAACCTCGACGCGCCAATAATGCCGCCGCCGTTAGTCCGCCAATCCCTGCACCAATAACGGTAATTTGCGTCATTTTCTTAATAATTAGGGTTTGCTGAAAAAGTTTGTTGGTGGGGTTAGGAGTCAGGAGTCAGGAGTCAGGAGTCAGGAGATAGGAGTCAGGAGTCAGGAGTCAGGAGTCAGGAGTCAGGAGTCAGGAGTCAGGAGTCAGGAGTCAGGAGATTATTTTTATTGATTCTTCCCACACCCTACACCCCACACCCCACACCCTACACCCTACACCCCACACCCTACACCCCACACCCTACACCCATCTGCCAGGGACTCTTAACAGTTTACTTGGGCCCCTAGGGTATCTAAAGCTAAAATTTTCACCTCAGAGTTAATCCCCACTTGCTGCCAAGCATTTTTCATCTCTGTTGCTGTTTTTTGGGCATTGTCGGGGTTAGTTAAAGCCAATAGGGTGGGACCCGCGCCACTAATTACCATCCCGTAAGCACCCGCGTTAATGGCGGCTTTTTTCACCTTTTCGTAACCCGGGATCAAAGATTGGCGATAGGGTTGATGCAGTTTATCCTCTAGGGCAATTCTCAGCCAATCGCCGTTACCCGTCTCCAATCCCCGCAATAATAAACCCAAGCGGGAAATATTGAAAATTGCCTCCTGACGGCTAATTTTTTCCGGTAAAACCGCCCGAGCTTTTTCCGTAGCCAGTTCAAAATCGGGAATCGCTAGGACGGGAATGAGATTTTTTTGCCAAAATACTTGACAAATAGCCCAATCTGTGCTATATCCTGCCGATAGCTGACAGTTGCCCCGCAAAGCCGGCACCACATTATCTGGATGGCCCTCCAAGGCGATCGCTAATGCTTCGATTTCTCCCATAGATAAAGGATTCCCCGCGCATTGATTAGCAGCCACTAACCCGCCGATAATAGCAGTGGCAGAACTACCTAAACCTCTAGCCAGAGGAACCCCTAAACCGATCTCGATGACGATAGGGGGCGGATTCTGTCCTATTTTTTGATAAACTTGCAAAAAAGAGGTGTAGATTAAATTATCAGCACCTTGGCTAACTTTAGCTGATTCAGTTCCCTTGACAATAATTCTGACAGGGTTAGCTGTTGTTGCTGGCAGCAGGGTAAAAGTAAACTGATTATATAAGGTTAAGGCCGCTCCGAGACAATCGAAGCCGGGCCCAATATTAGCAGTGGTAGCGGGAACTGTAACCGTAAAAGTTGTCATCGTTAAGCTTTTGCCTGAACATAGCGGCGATTTACCTCCTCCCAGTTAACCACATTCCACCACTGTTTTAAATACTCAGCCCGTTGATTACGATATTTTAAGTAATAGGCGTGTTCCCAGACATCATTGCCCATAATTGGCTGTAATCCCTTCATTAGGGGGCTATCTTGGTTAGCAGTGCTGATAATTTCCAGTTCTCCTGACTTATTTAAAACCAACCATGTCCAACCACTACCAAAAAGTTTAGTACCTGCTTGGTTGAAAGCGTTTTTAAATTCCTCGAAACTGCCAAATTTAGCGATTATTGCCGCTCCTATTTCTCCTTTTGGTTCGCCACCGCCATCGGGGGACATAATCTGCCAAAACATCGTATGATTAAGATCGCCGCCGCCATTATTGCGGACAGTGGTGCGAATATCGGCGGGTAAAGAGTCAAGATTTTTAATTAATTCTACTACTGTTTTTTTCTGCAATTCTGGATATTTTGCCACTGCCGTGTTGAGATTATTAACGTAGGCAGCATGGTGTTTATCGTGATGAAATTGCATCGTTTCCTTATCAATATAAGGTTCTAGGGCATCATAGCTATAGGGTAGGGGAATAAGACTATAGGGACCGGTAGCGGCAAAAGCGGCAGAGTTAAAACCAGCAAGAGTGGCTGTGCCAAGGGTAGCACCTAAAAGATAAAGAAATTGACGGCGATCGAGAGACATATTCTCAGAGCAGATGTTCCGATTATCAATTATCCTATCGATCG
>NZ_JASJFB010000011.1:0-4975 GCF_030065455.1 Microcystis sp. M53602_WE12
ATAAATCTAAAAACCTTGTTGGGTAAGACTTTTAGACTTTTTTTCCTTCAAAAAGTGCCTACCATTGGAGTGATCGGGGGGAAAATTCAGGTACTTTTTCCCTGAAAATTAGGTAGTTGACCACCTGAAAATCGGTAAAACCCCACACCCTACACCCTACACCCCACACCCTACCCCCACGAAAAAGCTTTTCAGCAAACCCTAATTAAAGAAATACTCAAATCCTGATAAAAATCCTCTTGTTTTAATTCCACTTTTGATTGAGAAGCCAGTAAAAGTAAAGCCCAAAAAATCGCCACCTTTTCCTGTGTTGCCGAGTGACTAGAGGGCTTTTCTGCTTGCCATAAATCTAATAAATACTCAAACTCTATCTCCTTTTTCTCCAATTGAAAAAACTTTCTCTGCAAAAAAAAGTCCAGTTCCGCTGCCAATTCCGTCAGGTTTTCTTGGTGGGCCAATTCCGTGATAATTTGTACCGCTTCCCGTCGGGATTGGGGCCGGGGTTTCGGGACAACTACAGGCAGTTTCGGTAAAGCTTCAATCTCTAGGGCAATCTGTTGTAATTGAGTGATTAACTCCTGCAAAGTTACCCGTCTTTTTCGCGGTGGTGGGGCGGCAGTACGACGGCGAATATGATTTTCTAGATAACGGGGTAAAGTTCTTAATTCCCGTTCTAAGTCGCTAATTTCCTCATCTATCAGACTTTCTTCTTGCTGGTCTAAAGACAATCTTTCTAGGGTATCAGCCTTAAATAAAACTAACATAGAAGCCCATAAAAAAGCCTGTCCCGATTGGGGTAAATTAGCTTGGGCCATGGCTAAATCTAGATCATTTAATAACCCCAATTCTGCCAAAAAGCGATCGATCACATCAATAACCTGCACATCCCAGGGGTCAATTTCTCCCTGTTCCGCCATTTCTAAAAGAGAGGCGATCGCATCACTGGCCGAGGTGATAGTCATGATTGTAGAATCTTGTAGGATCTCAAAGGATAAAATTTAGCAAGCAAAACCATGGACATATCGATCGCTGACCTGCGCTTGGACTACAATCTCGAAGAATTGCTAGAGTCAGAAACATCTGCCGATCCTTTCATTGTATTTAAACAATGGCTAGAACGGGCGGTATCTTCGGGAAGATTGGAACCCAACGCTATGACTTTAGCCACTATTTCCCCGGAGGGTAAACCCCGGGCCCGCATGGTACTGTTAAAAGACTTCGATCCTCGCGGTTTTGTTCTCTTTACCAACTACCACAGCGCCAAAGGACAGGAATTAATCGCCAATCCCAATGCGGCCCTAGTGTTTTGGTGGGGAGAATTGCAACGGCAAATTAGGATCGAGGGAACTGTAGAAAAAATCAGCGAGGAGGAATCGGATAATTACTTTTTTGTCCGTCCCTGGGAATCCCGTTTAGGGGCCTGGGCCTCCAATCAAAGTGAAGTGATTTCTGGGCGAGATATCCTCGAAAAACGCCTGACAGAACTAAAAGAAGAATATGCGGGTCGTGAAGTTCCCCGTCCTCCTCATTGGGGCGGATTTCGCCTAATTCCTAGTTTAATCGAGTTCTGGCAAGGTCGCCCCAGTCGTCTTCACGATCGTCTCTGTTATTATCGTCAAGAAGATGGTACTTGGCAAAGGCAACGTTTAGCTCCTTAGTTTGATCTTGACACCTTGTATTGGCAAAATAGCTCGATGCTAATTCAATTTGTCATTTTAGTCTTGAGATAATATTAGGTCGATGTCTTTTCCCAACCCGCGCTTTCCTTAGCGATCGGGTTGGGCTATTATGTCATTTAAGAAAGGCAACCCTTCCGCCCTAAAGTCTCAGAAAAACGATAGAATTGAAAGGGAGAGCATCTCATTTATGCAAGTGAGTAATTATACTTATTCCTAAACCTGGTTTCTAGCAAGGCTTTTAAAATAGCTTGACATAAAAACCTGATTTAGGGGTTACAAAGGTGAGATGCTCCCTTGCGGGTTGAACTGAGTAAATCTATTTTAGCCTCTGAGGGTGAGCAGATTCGCTTTGAAGTGGGTGAAATTGAATTAGAGGTTCAATTTGTGGTTGAGCAGTCGAAAGAAGGCAAAGGTGGGCTAAAATTTTGGGTAGTAGAAATGGGTGGGGGTACCACCAATAAAGATACGATAACCCATAGAATTAAAATTCCCCTTAAACCCATTGGGAAAGATGGAGGAGCTATCAAGACAGCAAGTGATGATAAACCCGATTAGAATTTTATACCCCTAGGGACGTAATGCTTGCCCCCAAAGCAGTTAATTTGTAGGATGGGTTAGCGAAGCGTAACCCATCACCATCCCAGAATAATACGTTACATCAATCCGATAAGTTATGTCCCAATTCCAACCTGAACGCGCTTTAGAAATCGTTGCCCCTCAATATGGCAGTGCCTATCGAATTGGGGGACGTTTACTCTTGACTTGTCGGCATCTGTTTGATAATAGTAACGACTGTAAAGTACGACTTAGATCAGCATCAAACTATTCTGATAAGCAGGATATAGACGCTCAAGTAATTTGGAAAGCTCCCGATAATATCGATATAGCCTTAGTAGAATTACCAGAAACTATCGAAACTTGTGATCCTGTAGGTTTTGGGTTGTTACCTGATGCGAGTAGCACCCAAAAAGTTAAATTTGACTTTTTGGGCTTTCCTCTATTTTTACGGTATGTTGAAGATGGTATAAAATACGCCACAGGGTTACACATTGAGGGAACTATCGATGTGGCTAATCGTGTTCCTCATAACCGTTTGTTATTAAATATTAAAGATAGTCAAGACATACAACCCACCGATGAACAATTAGAAAGATTAGGAAAAGATCAGTCACCTTGGCAAGGAACATCGGGATCAGCAATTGTTTGTTATGGGTTAGTGATTGGGGTACAATCTAAACAGCTAAGTATAGATCGTCCAGCATCTTTAGAAGCTGAATCTTTGGCAAGAGTTTATGACAATCCCGAATGGTGTGAGATATTAGAAAACCATGATATTGATCCTGAACCTAAACCGGTTATATCCGCTTCTTTAAAATCTTCTTCCTATCGTAATCAAGCTCCTCCTAAACCGAGTTATTTTGTCGAACGTCCAGAGGTTAGTATTGAGTTAAAGAAACTTTTATTGTCAGAAACAACGGAAAAAACTGGAACTTTAGTTATTAGTGCGATTTATGGCTTAGGAGGTATTGGTAAATCCACTTTAGCGGCGGCATTAGCACAAGAAAAAGAAGTTCAAGCTTATTTTCCTGATGGCATTTTCTGGGCAACTTTAGGACAACAACCAGATATTTTATCCTTTCTTCATGGCTGGATTCAAGCTTTAGGAGATTATAATTTTAAGCCGACGGGTATTGATGCCGCATCCTTACACTTGAGGACTTTATTGGCAGATAAAAAGGCTTTATTAGTAGTAGATGATCTCTGGAATGTAGAAGATATTGATCCTTTTAGAGTAGCAGTAAATCAATGTAAATTATTAGTAACCACTAGGGAAGTTCCCGTTAAAGGGGCAATTCGTTATGATTTGGATGTGATGACGGAAAGCCAATCTTTAGCCTTATTAACGAGTTATCTAAAGCATGAATTAAATTTAGCAGATCAGAAACAAGCCAAAATATTAGCCAAAATTGTCGGTTATTTACCCTTAGCTTTGGAGTTGACGGCGGCACAAATTGAAGATGGGATTCCTTGGGCTGAATTAATCGAAGATTTACGAGCAGAAATCGCTCATTTAGAAATTTTAGACCGCTTGGAAGCTGGAGATACTGCCAATGAAGAAAAACGAAAACATTATAGTTTAATTGCTTGCTTTAATCTCAGTTTAAAGCGATTAAATGGGCAAAGATTGAGACAATTTAGTTGGTTAGGAGTTTTACCCGATGATGTTACCATTACGGAAAAGATGGCGACGACTTTATGGGATTGTCCGGTTAGAGAAGCGAGGCAAACTTTAAGATATTTACGGAGTAAGGCTTTATTATTAACGGGGGTTTCTAGTGAACTCTTAACGAGTTATCGCGTCCATGATTTGTTACATGATTTAGCCCGAAATCTGATCCTAGCGTCTCCTCATCCTGAAACAGATTATCAATTACCGGGGTTAGGGTTATCAATGGCTGAAGCACATCAACAGCTTTTACAACGGTATCAAAAACAAATTAAGAGATCCCCCCTAACCCCCCTTGAAAAGGGGGGAAAAGAGGTGGAAGTCCCCCTTAGTAAGGGGGATTTAGGGGGATCAAACTGGCATAGTTTAGAGGATGATGGCTACATTTATAATCATTTGCTCTGGCATTTAGAAAAAGCGGGACAGATAGCCCAGATTCATCTATTACTGAGGGAAGAAACGGCAGAAGGTCATAATGGTTGGTATAGTCAATGTGAAAGGGAAGGGAAAACAGCAATTTTTATTAAGGATGTTTCCCGGGCGTGGCAACTGGCGGAGGAGCATTTTATTGAGAATCCCAGTCAGTCTATAGCGTTACAAGTGCGTTATGCTTTGATCACCACTTCCCTCAATAGTTTGGCGACTAATATTCCACCAGAATTAATTGCGGCACTGATTAAACATGAAATATGGACACCTGCTCAGGGATTGGTTTATGTACGGCAAAGTCAAGATTCTAGCAAGCAAGCCGAAGGACTAGAGAAAATTACTCCCTATCTTCCCCCTACTTTATTACCCGAAGCCTTAGAAATTGCCAGAGGGATTGGGTCTGAAAACTACCGTGCAGAGGCATTGATCGGGTTAGCTCCCCATTTACCGGAAAGTTTGTTACCCGAAGCCTTAGAAGTTGCCAGAGGGATTGAGAATGAATACTCCCGTGCAGAGGCATTGATC
Organism: Microcystis sp. M53602_WE12; assembly: GCF_030065455.1. NCBI lineage: Bacteria > Bacillati > Cyanobacteriota > Cyanophyceae > Chroococcales > Microcystaceae > Microcystis > Microcystis sp. M53602_WE12. The sequence continues at coordinate 4,861 of NZ_JASJFB010000011.1, forward strand.
GGGTTAGCTCCCCGTTTACCGGAAAGTTTGTTACCCGAAGCCTTAGAAGTTGCCAGAGGGATTGAGAATGAATACTCCCGTGCAGAGGCATTGATCGGGTTAGCTCCCCGTTTAC
>NZ_JASJFB010000374.1:0-3160 GCF_030065455.1 Microcystis sp. M53602_WE12
AATAGAGACGATTCTCGTTTATAAGTTACCGCTTCTCAATCGTCGGGAGATAGAAACTATGTTTAGTTTAGATGAATTAAAACAGACTCAGTATTTTCAAGATGTGCGCGAAGAAGCGCGTCAGGAAGGTCGTCAGGAAGGTCGCGAGGAAGGCAGACTAAACAAAGCATTAGAGGCGGTCCCCCGTTTGTTAGCCTTAGGGTTAAGTGTTGAGCAAGTCGCATCCGCCTTAGAGTTAGAGGTTAAACAGGTTAAAGCTATACAAAAAGGGACATAAAAAAATGCGATCGCCTTGTAAAATAAAAGCATGAAAACTGACACGATTTTTTATCAACTCTTTCAATCTTTCCCCTCTATCTTCTTTGAATTAATTCAACTCCCTATCAGCGAAGCCAATAACTACCGCTTTGACTCAGTGGAAGTCAAACAACTTTCTTTTCGTCTTGATGGAGTCTTTCTGCCTCAAAATAATCACCCTAGATTTCATCGTAAAACCGGGGTTGGGACGGGGATAAAGTTATCCCCTCACCCAACCTTACTTACCAACGATTTAAGAAACCGCCACCATTACCCCAGCGCGGTCGGGAATTAAAGAAACCACCACCGTCAGACCAACCATTACGCCAGGGCCGCGCATTAACGAAACTACCACCGCGACCATCTACCCAACCACCGACACGACTATTCCCCCAACCGCGATTGCCACCATCTCCCCAGCCTAAAGCTTGTAAACTAGGATCGGCAGTACCGGACGGCAGTTGGTTAACCCGTTCGCGTACAGCGCTGGACAGACGACTTAAACGCGCCTCAATGGGATTAGCCTCCTCTGAGGCGGCCTGAGCGGTGCTAGTCAGACCGAAGGCAGATAAAGCGAGAAGAAAGCCGACTAAACCAGTTTTATTGCTGATATTCACCTGAATTTATGCTCCTATTTGGCTTCTTGGGGATTAATTTGGGCGTGTTCGATAACTTTGAAGGCAAAAAACCCCTTTAATAATTCTGGGGGGATGGGAACCATGCCTTGACTACCGAACCAGCGATCGATTTGACTAACGGTGGCCGTATCATTGGTGATGTAATCCTGCATCATTTTAACAATGGCATAGTTGACATCATCCAAAAAAGTAGAGTTATTTTCGGGAACCATGCAAGCAATGCCAAAATTAGCTAGAGCTTCTTCGGGGACGATTTCGTAGATTTTAGGGTTATCTCTGAGGATTGTTCCCGCTAAAGAGATGCTATCCCCCGCTATTGCGTCGATTTTACCTGTTTTTAAAGCTTCGAGGGCTTCTTCTACGGTGCTGTAGGTAGTAACAATTGTCGCTTGCAGTTGTACTAATTTAATCACATCCACGGCCGCAGAAGTGGGAACCAAGGCGATGCGTTTACCGATTAGGGATTGAGGAGTGGAGAGATTGCTACCTTTTTTAGCTAAAATCCTAATCCCAGAAATGCTGTAACTGATGGAAAAATCGACAACTTTCGCCCTTTCCCAAGTAAAAGCCGTACTACAAGCGATATCGATTTCCCCGCTACGAATGAGATTAATTTTCTCTCCGGGTTGGTTAGCTTCAATCATTTGCAGGGTGACGGGACGACCGAGACGAGTTTCCAATCGTTTTCTAATTCGTTCCAACACATCCATAGAATAGCCGACTAATTCCCCCTTATCATTGACGTAGGAGTAGGGAATCGCATCAAAACGGGTTCCTACGGTCAAAAATCCCGTGCGAGCCACTTTTTCCACCACTGTTTCCGCTAAACTCGGACTTGCGAGGAACATGGGCAATATGCAACCTAGTCCCACTAACTGTAAAATTTTCTTCATAAATCGAGTGCTTGCTCCCGTACAAACATAACTATACTAGAATTCACTAAAAAATCTTCAAGGTTTCCATAATAATTTCTGTGAACTTTTACAAATTAGATGGCGGTTCAAGGCGAATTAATTGACCGTTACCTTCATCGGTGAGCAGGTATAAAAATCCGTCGGGACTTTGACGCACATCCCGCACCCTCTGACCGATGGGAATCGCTTCTTGATTGATAATTTCACCCGATTTATCCACTGACAGACGGCGAATATCCCTGGAAACTAAACCACCGGCAAATAAATTTCCCTGCCAATTAGGAAAGCGATTACCGGTATAAAAGACCAATCCCGAAGGAGCGATCGCAGGTGTCCAAATTGTTTTCGGATCAATCAGACCGGGTCGAGATTTTTCGCGGGAAACCGGGGTATTAGTGCCGTACTCTTGACTAGCAGAAACCACTGGCCAACCATAATTTTTACCTTTTTCAATTAAATTTAATTCATCCCCTCCTTTTGCTCCGTGTTCGGTTGCCCAGACTCTTTTAGTCATTGGATCAAAGCTGATTCCTTGAATATTCCGATGACCGTAACTCCAAATTTTAGAACCCGCAAAAGGATTATCTTTAGGTAGAGAACCATCGTCATTGATGCGGATAATTTTACCTAGGGTCTGCTGAAAAAGTTTTTCCTGGGGGCAGGGTGTGGGGTGTGGGGTGTAGGGTGTAGGGTTTTACTCATTTTCAGGTGGCCAATTACCTAATTTTCAGGGAAAAAGTGCCTAAATTTCCCCCCGATCACTCCCATATCCAGTACTTTTTGATTGCCAAAAGGTCTAAAAGTCTTACCCAACAAGGTTTTTAGCTTTATTCAGCAAAGTCTACCTAAATGACTTTGCAGATTTTGGGACTGTTTTCTAATTAAATCTCCCGCTAATTGTAGGGGAGGATTACCCCCGTCCCCAATCGCTACCAATAAAGTGCCATCCGGTAGCCATAATAACCGCGAACCGAAGTGTTGAGAGTCGGTTTTTGCCTGGGAAACTTCAAAAATAACCCGCACATCTCGCAAACTTGCACCATCTTGACACTCCCGTCGCGCTCATGCGAGGGATTCTTGGTTCATCGAGTTTCCTTAATCTGACAGGACGTATCCAATCAAACCAGAGGGAATCTCTCCCCAAGCGTATTAGTTTCCGTGTGTCCCACGGTACTTAGTCCCTTTTTGAGAATGTTGATAGCGGCGTTAATATCTCTATCTTCTACATAGCCACAGTGAGGACAAATATGAGTTCTTGTAGATAGAGATTTAGGGACTTTTTGACCACAATTAGAACAATTTTGACTCGTG
>NZ_JASJFB010000392.1:0-2300 GCF_030065455.1 Microcystis sp. M53602_WE12
AAATCATGCTATAGTGGCAAGCAGGGATACCACACATTAAAGTCGCAAGTCGTTGCCGATCAAAAAAGCGAGCAGGTAATCTGTGTCCGTTGTGAGAAAGGAAGAGTCCATGATTTTCGACTGTGGAAAGAGAGCAAAATAGGGTTAAATAAGGAAATAGAAATATTAGGGGACAAAGGCTATCAAGGGATTCAGAAAATCCATCAAAACAGTCAAATTCCTCATAAAAAAAAGAAAACAGAAAAACTAAGTAAAGAGCAAAAAAAAGCCAACCGTCAGTTATCACAACGGCGCATAGTTATAGAACATATTCATCGTCGTCTCAAAATATTTCGGATACTTTCATCAAGATACAGAAATCGCCGACGGCGATTTGGTCTGAGATTGAATTTGATTGCTGGTATCTACAATTACGAACTTCGTTACCGACAAAAATATATATCTTGATTACTTTTGCAAGAGATCTACTGTAGGAGGTCCTTGGATTTTGCCACCCAGTGATTGCCATCCACTCCAACTGCTAGGACTTCCATCGCCATAATTATGATACACAGCCCCATCTTTTTGTTCGCGTATAAATACGTCTAGCCGGCCTTTAGACCATGCAACCGCAGCAGGAGGGTCAGATGTACCAGGTCTATTGGTATTAATTGGGCCACCCACATCATACCAATCTAATTGTGATGGTTTCCAGGGAAATACTCCATCCGACGACTTGTGTTTAATGGTACCATCCCACGACCGGACGAAAATATCAATCCTCTCATCCCCCCAAGAAACAACCGTTGGCGATCCTTTTAACGGTGAGCCACCTAGTGTTTCCCATCCGCTCCAGTTGTTAGGATTGCCATTTCCATAGTTATGATACACATTCCCGTCTAAAGCGAGTACGAAAACGTCTAAACGACCTTTAGACCATGTTACTGCGGCAGCAGACTCAGATGTTTCAACCCCCAGCAGGGGTTGCCAATCTAATTGTGAGGGTTTCCATCCCTTGCCATCCCACCACTTGTGGTAAATACGATTATCCGTGCCACGGGCAAAAATATCGATTCGATTATTTCCCCAAGAAACAACTGTAGGAGAACCTTGAATCAGACCACCCAGTAGTTCCCATCCTGCTAAAGGTTTATCGTTGTTACTTCCATAATTGTGATACAGAGCGCCATCGACACCGCGGGCAAAAATATCAAGTCGATTGCTAGACCATGCCACTGCCACTGGGTAATCCGTAATCCCCCCCCAAGCGGCTGCCAATCAAAGTCAGATGGTTTCCACCAGGCTTTGTTGTCGAACCACTTTCGATAAACACGACCATCGATACCACGAGCAAAACAGTTCAACCAAATAGGGTTTTTTACTATTGGTTCTGCCTGTCCAAACAAGCTTTTGTATTTTGTGACAATTGGATAGGGAATTGTGGCAATTTTTAACATAGGATATACATGAATTAGGAAATTAAGTGTTTAATTTTAACTGTTCTTGCGAACTTATTATCGACCTTACTGTTCGACGAGCATAACTGTAATCCTAGACGGATTTTTTCCATACAAAACCCTTTTTAAGATTTTCTTAAGTAGGGAGGCACAATTATTTGTAGGATGGGTTAGCGGTAGCGTAACATAATCGGGCGTTGGGTTTCATGCTTCAACCCAACCTACGTTCATCTTATAAGTACCTAAGCAAAATTAATTACACATATCTAACCACCTCTTGCCCCTTGCCTATCTTCACTAGGAAATTAATTTTGCACGACTACTTATTTAATTCCACCCACCCACTTAAAAATTATAATTTATCCATCTAATCACCCTCTACCCCAGCAGCGCATTCTTAGTCATTGCTGAATTAAGGTATCAAGGCCAACCTTGCACCCATCCAAAAGTTAGTTTGGAGCTAAGTTTTTAAAATCCCTTATTAGTCGGGTAAATTCCCGACTCTCTCCGCCAAGATTCGATATTCGATCGCTGTCATCTGGCTATTCATTATCCTCTTTTGGTTAGCCCAAATTCAGGGATCGATCGATGCCCGTCACGATCTTGAAAATGGCTGTACCCTTAACTGTAAGTAGGTAGGCGTTAAAAGTTATCAGATACCCCCCTTATCAAGGGGGATCCCCCCGCCTATCGGCACCCCCCTTATCAAGGGGGGCAGGGGGGATCGGCACCCCCCTTATCAAGCTATCCATTAGTCGGATCTTTCTTAACAAAAAGAGAAGAAACTTAAAAAAAGGGGAAACGATTGATAGGTATAGTTTTGAAAGAAGGAATTAAGGTGGAGGTAAGCAAAAAAATGGAGAA
>NZ_JASJFB010000440.1:0-1131 GCF_030065455.1 Microcystis sp. M53602_WE12
GTCGAAAACGGCTTTACGATATTTGGCTGGGAACACTAAATGATATAGCAAAACACTTACATTATGGCTCTTATGGATGTATTCACTCATTTTTCTATTGTACGCCGCGAGCGGCGGGGAATTAGACCCGAAGAGATTAAACCAGACCCGACCATCAAGTTCGATAATACGCTTAAGGGATTGTCGGCCTTGGGAGGTGAGCAGTCGCGATATTTCAATACAAAAGTTGTCACTGTTCATCACAGTGTGGTAAAACGATTAAAGGCTTTTTCCGATTATCGTCCCAAAAGTCTTGAACCTTTTCTTCAAGCTTTACTTGACAGCGATCAAAAGACAGAGTAACCTTGCTTTAAAATTAAATGAATCCTGCGCTAGAAATTTGAGGTGATTTTTATGGAACTCGATAACATTATTAAAAAAGTAGCAGGTGCTTATTTAGCTTCGGCTATTATTGCCGTCATCGTGCTAATTCTGACCCTCGGACAACCCTTTGTAGTTTTTCTGGGTATTGGAGCGATGGGGTTAGTTACCGTCTTAGGAGATGCGATTGCCGAGTACGGAATTGAAGCGGTTCTGAATTCTTTTTACACTGAGCGAAGTAAAAAAGAATCCCTGGAAACACTTTTAGCTGAAATTGATACTTTACCTCTGACTGATGACCTGAAATTAAAAACCAAAAAACACTTAACCGAGTATCAAGAACAGACAGTAAAGCAGCCAGAAACGGTAACTGAGCCAACTCCTGAAAGTCCTCAAACAGTTGTTATTGAAAATGAACCAATTATTAAAAATGAACCAGTTGTTGTTGAAGTTGAAAATGTTTAATTTAGGTATTGCTCCCTCTTGTAATAGCTGGGAGTAGCGGATGATTATTGCTAAGTACTGAGGAATTTTTTGGTCTAAGATAGCTATGCTAAATAGGAACTGTCCACATCTGATGACCTATAAAAAAATTGCCATTTATGAGCAAAGCTATCAACTTCCTGTTTTTAAAAATAGATACTTAAAGAACTTTCAGAAAATCATCAAAGAACGTCGGAAATTAATTCAAGAAGGAGTTCGCTACCATTACTATTTTGGTAAGATTATTAAACGAAAAGAAAAAATTACTCAACAAGAAATCTTGATTGA
>NZ_JASJFB010000318.1:0-5988 GCF_030065455.1 Microcystis sp. M53602_WE12
AAAACTTTTCTGACTTTTCTTCAGCCATTTATGAATGTTTGAATGATGCCCATTTGAAACATAAAAAAGAACTGGATTCCTTGCTGACTCTACGATTTCAGAAGTTTAATAAATCTCAGATTATGAACGTCTAAAGTATAATTACGATGGTTCAGGTCGGACATTCGGTTCACACCTAATCATGGATGGTTGGCAGTGGTCTCGATTCTGGTGTTAGGTTACACCTCGGAGCCTTCCGTTCCCCGCTTCAGTCCCAGAATTGTGACTTCTGAATCTGGGGGTGGCTATCGCCGTTACTCTCACCTTTGTAACAATTTGTGAATAATTGTTACAAAGTGTATTGACCTTGAGTCCCTTTGCCTAGTTTGGTATCGTGTTGATACTAAACGTCGGGACATATAAACAGTTATAAGGCTGGTCTGGGTTGACCTGTTAGATTCAGTCAGGGGACTGAAGACCTTACTAGGCGGTTATTTCGGGCATTTGGTTCCCTATTTCATGCCTAAACGTTTCGCACTACTTTTCTTAACATAACTTAAAACTACCAGAGCTAACGAAGGCAGGAGGCAGGAGGGAAGAATCTGACTAGAAGGCGAGGTTTTAGACAAGGGTTGTTGGGTGCATCTCACATTTGCAGAAATACCGACAATCAGCAATTATCAGTGACCCTTAAATTATTACAGATATATCAGCAGCTGCCTGTAAGCATCCCACCGAAAAACTAATGCGCTCTAGGGTTTGGGTAGGGTTGATTCATGAATCAACCCTACTATAGAGTTCTTGCATAATTAATTTTTGAGAGGGCAAAAATGAGATGCACCCAGGGTTGTTTCGATAACAGCTAAAAAGAAGGGGGTGGCCAATCATTTTTCCAGCTATTTACCCCCTCCTTGCCGTCATGTTATTTAACAAACAACATTTCTTGATAGGTAGGTAGCGGCCAGAAATTGTCGGCCACTTCCCCTTCCAGTGTGTCGGCATATTCGCGCACCTTATCCATCAAGGGACGGATTGTTTGAGCGGAATGCTGCATATGTTCCTCGATCGAGTCAAAATCGTCTTTAGCCGTGGCCTCACTCAGTTTGCTAACGCCATCCATCAGTAATTTAATTAAATTCGAGACGGTTTGGGCCCTTTCCTTATCCATCTCGATGCCGATCGCCGCCGCATTAGCGATCGCCGAGGACAATTCTGACAAGTAGCGAACGGCAGCGGGATAAATAATCGTTTTAGCCATACTCACCACCAGTTTCGCTTCCACCTCGATGGCCAGCAAATACTGTTCCGCATAGACATCAAAACGACTTTCCAGTTCCACGGGGGTAAGCACACCCATACGGGTAAACAGTTCTTCAATATAATCGGCCCTCAGCACGGGTAAAGCATCGGCAGTGGTGCGGAGATTAGCCAAACCGCGCTCTTCTACCGCCATTTTGTGCCATTCTGGGGAATATCCGTTACCTCCGAAGATCACATTTCTGTGTTTGTCCATGATCTCCTTGAGAACACCCTGGGCAGCAGTATTGAGGTCTTCCCCAGCTTTCATCCGGCTTTCTAGGTTATCCGCCACCCAAGTCAGGGAATCGGCTAGAATCGTGTTCATCGCCACCAGCGGCCCAGAAACTGACTGATTAGAACCCACAGCCCGGAATTCAAAGCGATTGCCCGTAAAAGCAAAAGGAGAGGTACGATTGCGATCGCCAGGATCCTTGGGGAATACCGGCAGGGTATCGACACCGAGATCCATCAACCCCGGGGCATCAGAACCCTCAATTCGGCCTTGGCTAATTTGGTCGAATACCTTTTCTAACTGGCTGCCCAAATATACGGAAATAATGGCGGGAGGAGCTTCATTTGCCCCCAAACGGTGATCATTGCTGGCGGTAGCCACCACTGCGCGTAAAAGCGCCCCGTACTTGTGAACGCCACGAATAACCGCCCCACAGAATAACAAAAACTGCATATTAGCGTGGGGAGTATCGCCCGGATCTAACAGATTGCCCTGGGTGGCGTTGCCGACGGACCAGTTAACGTGTTTTCCCGAACCATTAATTCCCGCAAAGGGTTTTTCGTGCAGTAGGCAAACAAAACCGTGTTTTTTAGCCGTACTTTTCAGCAAAGTCATAATTAACTGCTGATGGTCACTGGCCACGTTAGCAGCCTCGAAAAAGGGGGCAATCTCGAACTGTCCGGGGGCGACTTCATTATGGCGGGTTTTGGCTGGAATGCCGAGGCGATACATTCTTTCCTCTACTTCCTGCATAAACACCTGAACCCGTTCGGGAATCGCACCAAAATAATGATCGTCGAACTGTTGACCCTTGGCGGCGGGTTTACCAAATAGGGTGCGACCGGTGAGCAGTAAATCGGGGCGACTATGGGCAAAATGAGCATCGACTAGGAAATATTCCTGTTCAGCGCCGCAGCTGGAGTTAACGGGGGCGACCTCCGTATGTCCTAAGAGTTTAAGCACCCTGGTGGCGGCTTTACTCATCGATGAAATCGATCGTAAAAGCGGCGTTTTTTTGTCGAGGGCTTCTCCTGTCCAAGAGATGAAAACCGTCGGGATACACAGGGTGACACCATTATCCGTCTCCATGACGTAGGCGGGACTGGTGACATCCCAAGCGGTGTAACCCCGCGCTTCAAAGGTGGAGCGAAGTCCGCCGTTAGGAAAGGAAGACCCGTCCGGTTCTCCCTGTACTAAGACTTTGCCCGTAAATTCCGTGATCACCGAACCGTCGCTCTGCACAGAGATAAAACCATCGTGTTTTTCGGCGGTGGCGTTAGTCATCGGATAGAAGACGTGGGCATAGTACAGCGCCCCTTTGGACGTGGCCCAATCTTTCATCGCTGCCGCTACCGCACTGGCGATGGAAACGTCTAATTTTCCCCCGGTTAAAATCGTGTTTTTGACCGACTTGAATACGTCTTTCGGGAGACTGGCCTGCATTTTGCTCAGGGTAAAGACATCGGTTGCCCAGAGGGCCTCTAAACGCTGAGGAATTTTGCTAGGTAGGGGTTTACGATCCGTTACTTGAGAGATAGCTTGAACACGGGTTCCATAACTCATAAGTATTTTTCCTATTGTGTTGTGTCGTGGATAAAGGGTTACTTTACTTAGGCGATGACAAGTTTCCTACTAACTTTGATGTTGAATTCCGGTCAGAGGCTATTCTCCGCTTAATAATTTTGATCCCACGGCACAAGCTTCTCTGCGGTTTTTATCTGCTTGCGCCGGCCTCTTTTCCGATCAATTAGCAACACCAGCCTTCATCTTAAGAACAGATAATCCAGAGCTTTGTATCAAACATTACAAATATCCCAAACCCGATCTTCCACCAGCGATCGCACTGAGAAAACGGGTTTCTTTGAGAAACCCGTTTTCTGGAGATAAAACTCTATACATCTATGCAATCGATAAAAAAGCGATATTTGACAAAATCGGGGGGGGGGGTAAGATTTGGAGCAGAATTTGCCCAAAATTGCCAATGAATACCCTCAAACCTCTGTCTGGTCTCGGTGTTGTCCTCGCCAGCACAGTTAGCGCGATCGCTGGAATGACTGTCCTCCCCGCCAGCGCCGTCACCTTTACTGGAACTGGTACTGGTTTCAGCATCCCTGACAACAACGCCACAGGTGCTTCCAGCACTATTACCATTCCCACCAGTTCCAACTTCTCGATCACCAACATCACCGTCACCCTCAATAACCTAACCCACTCCTACGTAGGTGATTTGATCGCCAATCTCACCTACGTCCCAACCAACACGACAGTATCGCTGTTCAACCGGATCGGTCGCGTGAACACTGGCTTTGGTGACTCCAGCAACTTCAACGGCACCTACAGTTTCAATGATGCCTCCACCAGCAACATCTGGTCCGTAGCGGCTTCCGGGGGTGATGATTTTGTCATCCCCGGCGGCAACTACTTCCCCACCGGTGCGGGTAGTGGAACCCTTGTTCCCATACTCACTTCCTTGGGTGGCTCCCAGACCGCCGGCGACTGGCGGCTGACGATTTCAGATCTTGGGGCTGCTGATACTGGCAGTCTTGGCAGTTGGACTCTGAATTTGGAGGGGACTCCCATTGCTCCCGTTTCTGTTCCCGAATCAAATTCTGTCTTAGGTTTGCTGGCCCTAGGCTTACTGGGAACGGCAGCGGCATTTAAGCGCCATTGGAACTGAGAAAACGGGTTTCTTTGAGAAGAAAACGGGTTTCTTTGAGAAACCCGTTTTCTGGAATACATAAGCTGTTTAAGTATAGTGATATCGTGCTGCTAAAAACTCAATGCGGTCATCTTTGACTCGATAGACTAGACGGTGTTCTGTGGTAATTCGGCGTGACCAAGTATTAGCTTCAAGATACTTTATGGGTTCTGGTTTGCCTATTCCAGTAAAGGGATCGGCGGTGACAGATTCTACGAGATCGAGTAGGCGAAAGGCGATTTTTTTATCTGTTTTGTACCACCATCTTAAATCTTCTCGAAATTGGTGATCAAAGACAATTGCCCTACTCTTGGCGTTCAATTCCTAACTCCTGACAAAGTTCTGTAACTGTCTGTCCCGGTATTGTTTGAACGTCCCTCTCCATTGAACGTTCCAGTGCTGCCAATAACTTTCTAGCATTCGCAGGCGATCGCAAAAGATAAACGGTTTCTAATAAGCCAGTTAATTCCTCTGCGCTTAATAGTGCCATATCTTTATGACCAGGGCGAGTAATAATCGCCATACTATTCTCGCTTTCCAGTCGATCCAGAAGGCTCGCTAAATTTTCTTGAGCTTGAGTGTAGGTAGTTTGGATAGAAAACATAAGGCGAGGGCAACGAGTTGATTCGATTTTAGCTTATTTCATCAACTGAGAAAACGGGTTTCTTTGAGAAACCCGTTTTCTGGAGATAAAACTCTATACATCTATGCAATCGATAAAAAAGCGATATTTGACAAAATCGGGGGGGGGTAAGATGCTGGTGGAATTTGCCCAAAATTGCCCATGAATTTTACAACTACCTTCAAATCTCTCTCTCTGGCTGGTGTTGTCTTCGCTGGCACAGTTAGCGCGATCGCTGTACTGACTGTCCTCCCCGTCCAAGCGCTGCCGATCATCTACAATCCGACTCCAACCTTAACGCTTAATGCAGGCTCTGCTACTCCCACCGTTGGAGCCTTAGTCAACACTGCCAACGGCAATGGGTTGACTGGACCTGGAAACGCTTTGCAGCAACAGCACGTCGGAGGTACCGATTTGTCTAATTTCTGGGGAGTACGTTTAGAAATCGGGACGACTCCTGCTGATGTCAATCTTGATTTTAATTTTGGCAGTTCTGTGTTCTTAGATACCTTGGCTTTGTGGAATTACAACGCTTTTAATACCACAGCTACTGATCGCGGAATCAAGGATTTCACACTAATTCTCTCCAATAACTCCGACTTTAGCAGTCCAGTTTATGTATCAGGAACCCTAACACTTCCCGAAGGCACTTCGAACAACATACCTGCCACACTTTTTTCCTTCCCTTTGATTCAAGCCCAATATGCTAGAATTGATGTAGCAAACAATTGGTTCGTTGGTTGGACAGCACCAGGGCCTATTGGTCTCTCTGAAGTTCGCTTTGCCCAGACTGTTCCTGTTCCTGTTCCTGAATCAAGTTCTGTCTTAGGTTTGCTGGCCCTAGGCTTACTGGGAACGGCAGCGGCACTTAAGCGCCATTGGAACTGAGAAAACGGAAGAAAAGGGGTTTCTTTGAGAAACCCCTTTTCTGAACTTTTGGCAGATCGCCTTAATTATGGAATTAGTTGGATTACAATTAGTTTAAGCGCCATTGGAACTGAGAAAACGGGTTTCTTTGAGAAACCCGTTTTCTGGAGATAAAACTCTATAGTTACTAATTCTGTACGCAAATATTGCATCTAGAATTAGCTTTGTACGCTTTGACCCGTACTGGGTTAACTACGAACCTCTCTATCGGATTCCCGCTAAAGGCGGCCT
>NZ_JASJFB010000774.1:0-4470 GCF_030065455.1 Microcystis sp. M53602_WE12
AGGTATTAAAAACTTTCAGATCCCCCCGCCTATCGGCACCCCCCTTATCAAGGGGGGCAGGGGGGATCAAACCCCCCTTATCAAGGGGGGTAGGGGGGATCAACCCTACAATCAATTTTTAATTTAATTATAATCACTTACTTAGGGCTTGCTGAAAAAGTACGGGCGAAGCATTCGGATAGAAAATCTACGGTTTCACCGATAGGTTATTACCCGAATGCTTCGCCCCTACAGGACGCGGGCCGATACAGAACACTAAAACCCTTACCTCGTCTATATTTTATATTTATTCAGCAAACCCTACTTATGCCTACAATAATCATCCAAAAGACCCAAAAACGTCTTTTAATCTATAGAGAAAAACTCACCGATGACCTAGAAATAGAATTAGTCAAAATACCATCGGGAACCTTTACAATGGGTTCTTCAGAACAAGAAAGTAGTAATAAAAGTGAAAAGCCGCAACACAACGTCACCCTGAAAAACTTCTTGATGGGTATTTATCCCATTACCCAAGCTCAATGGTTATATATTGCCCAAAGAAAAGATTTAAAAGTAGAGCAAGATTTAAAACCAGAGCCATCGGAGTTTAAAGGCAGCACAAACCCCGTTGAAATGGTAAGTTGGTTAGATGCCGTCGAATTTTGCCAAAGGCTCTCTAAATTAAGTAAAAGAAAATATAGGCTACCAACGGAAGCTGAGTGGGAGTACGCTTGTCGAGCGCAAACCAAACCCTTAAATCTCGATAAAGGAGAAACCTACCCCCCCTATCACTTTGGGGAAATTCTTACCCCAGATTTAGCCAACTATGATAACAATCTCCAAAAAACCACCCCTGTTGGGCAATTCTACGCCAACGACTTTGGTTTATATGATATGCACGGAAATGTCTGGGAGTGGTGTCAAGATGATTGGCGCGAAAACTATGAGGAGATAAAAAAGAGCAAAAAACAGCAAAATCAGGCATATAAAGCTCTGCGGGGCGGTTCCTGGGGCAGCAATCCTGTTTACTGCCGTTCCGCGTTTCGCAGCTACGACTACCGCCGCGACTACCGCATCTTCTATAACGGTTTTCGGGTAGTCTGCGTATTCGGGAGGACTTTGTAACCCTTTTTCTCTTTTTTCCCTTTTTACCCTTTTTCGATTTTTTTGAGCAAATGTACTATATATGTACTATAAAAGGATTGAGAGAATTATCTTGATACTAAATCCGTTGAGTATAGGTAACATATCAGGATAGGCAAAAGGCAAGAGGCAAGAGGCAAAAGGGGGAATAATACCATTTTTCTTTATTCGTGGCAGACATTCTACTCCTTTCTCCCAAAAAGGGAGAAGGGTTGGGGGTGAGGGAATTAACCATCTCTGCCATTACTTTAGAAAAATGGTATAAATAATCAGTTTTTAATAACTGGATTTAGTATGAGTAGAAAAAGGGTTTCTCGGAGAAACCCTTTTTCTGTGGGGTATAAATTGCTTGTTGAGACGAGACAAGAGGCAACAGTAAAGGGATTGGGGGAAGTTCAACTAATCTAAGAATAAGCGGTTTAAATGCGTCTTAGTTTACATCAACAGCTGCTCAGTTATTAGTATTCTCCCCCATCATTTTTTTTCTGGTCTAAAAGATGATTATAGATCACACTTTTGAGAGATTGCCAAAAAGGAACTAATAAAGTACTCAGAAGTAAGAAAATAGTAGTCAGACCATAGGAAAACATCGCCATTTGTTGTAAAAAAAGAGGATTTTCCGTGAGCGTTTGCCAGTCCTCCACCGATTCCAAACTACTATAAAAAGAGGAAAAATTGACCCAAAAGGGAATTGAAGCCAAAGCCCATGACAGAATATAAACTGGAATAATTAATAAACTGGCAATAAATATCACTCCTACAATTCTCCAAGCCGAGTTTTTAGTTAAATGCCAACCTCTCTTGATTGCTTGCCAACTGCCTAAATTATCTTCAATTACTAAGGGCAATTCGGCAATGCAAATGCGAGCAGATAACCAAAGGAAGAAAAAAGGAAGACAGAAAAAAGCTGGTAAAATAAGCAATACACCAAGGATGGGGATAAAACTGACTAGCACCAGAGACAGCGTTATCGGCAAGATTATTGCCGCTCCCAACAAACCGATCAAAACCTGCATCCACCACAAGCGCCACATTTTCGGCTTAACTTTTTTTTCCGCTTGTCCGGCAGTTTCCGGCTGATAAATAATGTCTTGAAAAGCTAATCGCGAGATAACCGCATTATTGAAAAGAGACTTAGCAGCCGAGAAAATTTGTATCGGGAAAAGAAATAAACGTAAACCAATATCGCTGCCTTGTTCGGGGGTAATTGTTTGATAAAGTAATTGACTGAGAATTAATTGCAAAACTAAGGGGAGAAGCGACCACAAGCCGGCGCGGACAGCAAAGAATACATAAGTTGGGAAGCGATCACGATAAAGACGGAAGGCAGTATTAATCGTATTGCCAATATTCAAAGGCTCGATGGAATTGTTAGTCACGGTGGGACTCCTTACAGAATGCCACCACTATATTAGGTTAAGTAACTAATAACAGCTAAAAACTTCCAATTTAATCAATATTTCCAGCTAAGACAACAATCGGAAAATTTTGGACTAATTAGCCGTCCTCGCTCCCGTCGCTTTTGCTAAAGTGGTAGAATTTGACCAACGATTCAATTCCCCAGTGGAGAAAGTGCGATCGCATTGATGGTCTTAACTCCCTTGGGATTCGGTTCGCGCATGGTAGTAACTGGAGATGTCACCCAAACCGATTTACCGCAACAACAAGAATCGGGGTTAATTGCCGCTCAAAAAATCCTAAAATCAGTAGAAGGGATCGCTTTTTGTTACCTATCGCGGGCCGATGTGGTGCGTCATCCCTTGGTACAAAAAATCGTCTCAGCCTAGGAACAGCACGAAAAATAACAGATTATGGATATTAAAAATGGTTTCGTCGATGCGGTGGGTAATACTCCCCTAATTCGTCTCAATAGTTTTAGCGAGGAAACCGGCTGCGAGATTCTCGGTAAGGCCGAATTTCTTAACCCCGGTGGTTCGGTCAAGGATCGGGCCGCTTTATATATTATTCAAGAAGCGGAAAAAGCCGGTACTCTCCAACCGGGGGGAACCGTTGTCGAAGGAACCGCCGGCAATACTGGCATCGGTTTGGCCCATATCTGCAATGCTAAAGGTTATAAATGCCTGATTATCATTCCCGATACCCAATCCCAAGAGAAAATCGACCTATTGAGAACATTGGGTGCAGAAGTGCGTACTGTTCCCGCCGTTCCCTACCGAGATGCCAATAATTACGTTAAATTATCGGGGAGATTGGCCAGTGAGATGGAAAATGCTATCTGGGCCAATCAATTCGATAATCTGGCTAATCGTCGCGCTCACTACGAAACCACCGGCCGGGAAATCTGGGAACAAACCGACGGTAAAATTGATGCTTGGGTGGCTGCCACGGGAACCGGGGGAACCTACGCGGGGGTGGCGATGTTTTTAAAAGACCAAAATCCCCAGGTGCGCTGCCTGGTGGCGGATCCGATGGGTAGCGGTTTATATAGTTATGTGAAAACCGGGACAATTACCCTGGAAGGTAGTTCAATTACTGAAGGGATTGGTAATAGTCGTATTACGGCTAATATGGAAGGCGCACCCATAGATGATGCCATTCAAATTGATGATCCCACTGCCATCAAAGTTGTTTATCAACTATTACAAAAAGATGGTTTATTTATGGGGGGTTCTGTGGGTATTAATGTCGGTGCTGCCGTGGCTTTGGCTAAACAAATGGGACCGGGCCACACCATAGTTACTGTTCTTTGTGATGGTGGGTCCCGTTATCAATCTCGTTTATATAATCCTCAATGGTTGGCTGAGAAAGGATTGGCTTAATCAGGAATTATCGGCTCATAAATTAGTGGAGATAATGGGAGGGGGAGGGCAACAATGAGGGAAGGCAGCAAGGGAAAATGAGGCGCTTCGGTTGGGCAAACACTTAAGATAAGATAGACAACAATGCTGATAACTATCATTATTAGGAGAATCATCAGATGTCAGTTACTATTGAACAAGACCTCAAGGAAATTTTAGGTTCAATTAATCAGAAGTTAGATAATCTGCAAAAAGATGTTATGGATATTAAAATAGTACAGGCAAGATTAGAGGAAAAAGTCGATAGTTTAGAAAAAGATATTGAAGGAGTAAAAGAAGATACAAAAGAATTAAAAGGCTCTCAGAAAGCCCAGATTTGGACGTTAATCGGCATCTTGGGAACAGCTTTACTAGGAACAGTCATTCGCTATATTATTCTCCCTTTTTCTCAATCATAATTAGGGTTTGCGGCAAAAAGTTTTTCCTGGGGGCAGGGTGTGGGGTGTGGGGTGTAGGGTTTTACCGATTTTGAGGTAGTCAGTTACCTAATTTTCAGGGAAAAAGTCCAGGAATTTTACCCCCGATC
>NZ_JASJFB010000808.1:0-1989 GCF_030065455.1 Microcystis sp. M53602_WE12
AAATCGCTAAATGCCTTTCTATATAAGGGTTCCATCCCTTATAATCCCCGTCCATTGCATAACACAAACCGAAGAGCCATAAGCTACATTAACAACAATACTTAAAGAGAAGGCTTAAAATGGTTAAATCAACTTTGTACACGACAGCAAAAGTTCTACCTGGAAATAGAATTGAAATTGAATCTCCAGATCTGACTGTAGGACAAACTGTTGAGGTAGTTATTTTGGTTGAAGAAGTTAGTTCTGATTCTTCTACCACCGAAGCTATCTCTCCATCCTTAAAACAGCGTCTTGCTTTTCTGAAGTTACCAATGACTGAACGTAGGAATATTCTCAAAAGTCAAGCCGATATATAGCGTTTCTGATTCACAAGAGGTACATTCGCGATCCTGAACAGCTTAATCAGCAAAGGTTTAAGTGTGCCGCACAGATGCGAGAACCGCTATAATGCTCTCTCACTATCAACAAGATTCTGAATGGCAGCAGTTAATGGCAGGTGACATCATTGACTATTAACCCTGAGCTGCCAAAACGTGGAGAAATTTGGTTAGTCAACTTCGATCCTACTGTGGGTGCAGAAATCAAAAAAGTGCGTCCTGCTGTCGTCATCAGTTCCGATTCAGTAGGAAAGCTTCCTATCAAGCTTATTGCTCCTATTACAGACTGGAAAACATATTTTTCAGCAAATTTCTGGCACGTTAAAATTGAACCTAACAGTATCAATGGATTGAATAAAGCTTCTGCAATTGATACTCTTCAACTAAGGGGGGTGGATTTACAAAGGTTTATTCATAAATTAGGAAGCGTTTCTGAAATTACAATGCTGGAAATTGTAGCCTCCATTGCTACTGTAATCGAATTTGAGATCTAACAAATCATTGCACCCGACCGTGTGTTAGATAACTCATAATCATGTAAACGCAGTGAATTCAGCTGGTAGGCTGCGTTCCCTAATGCAAGTCCTACTACTCCACTAATAGATTTTTGGGGAACGCACCATGCACATTGATTGAAACTGTGGGTTAAAGTGCGATACCGAAGGCACTGGGTAGCACCCCTAGATGGGGTTGGAGGGCTTGCTTTAGGGCGCTATACTGGGTTATAGGGGTTTTCAAGATTAGTGCTGTTTCTCATCAAATCCTATGCTAGACTGGTGGTAGATTAGTTATCAACTACTGCAAAAAGTTGAATTGGTAAAATACATGAGTACATCAGCAAAATCACTAGAAGAACTGGTGAGACAATTATCGCCTCAGTTAAAGGTTGAAGTACAAACGTTTGTAGAGTCACTTTTAAGTAAATCTAACCAACCTATAAAACGTAAACTCCGTCAAGACTGGGCAGGGATGCTTAAAACCGATTACACATCAATTGAGTTACAGCATCTTGCAGTTGAATGGAGAAATGGCTAGTGTTTCTTCTGGATACGAATATTTGGCTAGAACGCTTATTAGGACAAGGACAGGCGGAGGTTGTTGCGGAGCTACTTGATACGCTCTCGCCGTCTGATATGTGTATGACTGATTTTACTTTACCTAAAATGTCGGATGAATGCCCCCGCTAGATTTTTCAACAAGATACTCACTAAAATTAGCGGGGGATGAAATCCGACCAGAATATTAGCAACGGAGTATCGATTTAATTCTATCATTTGTGAGTAAACTGTGTTATAATCTACTTAACCAATGGTCGAGAATTGTTAGATGCTAGTCGTAGAAGCAAAGCTAAAAAACGGGACACTAGAGCAATATCACCGGCTTGATGAAGCTATCAAAACTTCTCAGTTTGTGCGTAATTCTTGTGTTCGTTATTGGATGGATCATAAGGGTACAACCCGCAATGATCTCCAAAAACTTTGCTCGGTACTAGCTAACAATAAAGAGACACCTTGGGTTAATAAATTAAACTCACAAGCACGTCAATCGGCTGCTGATAGAGCCTGGCAATCAATTAATCGATTTTACCAGAATTGTCATGCTAAGATACCAG
>NZ_JASJFB010000337.1:0-2645 GCF_030065455.1 Microcystis sp. M53602_WE12
ATTCTTTCCCTAACCTCTGCTCTTTCTTCTTCTTTAAGAGCTTTTTGTAAGTTTTTCTTTTCTTCTAAGTCTAGGAAATCTTTGGCTGGCATAAGTAGGATTTTTCTAAAATTACTATTTCTATTTTAGGTGGTTTAAGTGCGTTTTAGCTTATCACAGTCTGGGATTTAAAGATGAAGAAAATCATTCACAGTTTCAAAAAGCCAGATATCTTTCTCCCTTTTAAATCTCCTTTAGGTAAGATACATTTTGCTCTTGACCTCAAGACCTTCGCTTTTATCTCTGGTGATGGAACAATCAAACTCTGGAGTTTAGAGACAGGGGAAAAAACTTATATAATTCCAGTAGTTAAACCCTCACAACTAACTCAGAAAGGTGTCAAGCATCCCTCAGATCCGATTTTTATGAGTTTTAGTCCTGACAACAAAATGTTAGCTTCTGTGAACGGCTATGACGGCACTATTAAACTCTGGAATATAGAAACAGGAAAAGAAATCCGTACCTTTACCGAACATGATCCTAATATCCACTATGTTAGTTTTAGTGCCGATGGTAATAAATTAGCAACTGGTAATGATTATGGAATTATCAAAATCTGGAATGTTAAAAATGGTAAACAAATTCTTGCCCTTACAGAGAATAATGAAAATGGCGATGACAATCACTTTGGTGGTTTGGTTTTCAACCCAGATGGTAAGACTCTTGCCGTTATTCGTCAGAAAAAAAAGGAAATTGAACTTTGGAGTTTAGACAAAAAAATAAAATTCCGAACTCTTGTGGATTATGAAGATAGTTTCAATAATGATAATAAGAGTACTATTTTCAATAGTATTCACTTTAGTCCCGATGGCAAAACCCTAGCTTCTGTTGATAATCTTGGAACAATAAAACTCTGGAATGGAAACAATGGCTGGGATTTAGATGCTTTGATGGGGCGTAGTTGCGATTGGGTGCGGGTTTATTTGCAGAATAATATTAATGTCAGGGAGGAGGATAGGCATTTGTGTGATGGGATTGGTACAAAATAGTCAGTATCAGGATTTTGAGGATTAGAGGATTTTCAAGATGCTCAATCTTAAAAGATTGTCAGGAGTTTCCAAGTAAATAATCCAGTTAATCCTAAAATCCCGTTAATCTTGGTTTAGACTTCTTTGTGAGGATACAGAAGGATTGTAGGGCGATGCAGAAGCATTGTAGGGCAATACAGAAAGATTGTAGGACAATGCAGGACTTAAACGCTTTAATGGGGCGTAGTTGCGATTGGGTGCGGGTTTATTTGCACAATCCTAATTCTGGTGTTAAGAAGGAAGATAAGCATTTGTGTGATGGGATTGGTACAAAGAATTAGCCCACCAATTTAATAATAAAGTTGCTCTGTTACAGCCGATTGTTAATTTAGGTTTTTTTTCAGAGATAATCGCCACAAACAGAAACATAAATCGTAGGGTGCGTTAGCCAAAGCGTAACGCACCAATTTAATAATTAAGTTGGTGCGTGGGGCGAGGATTATTAACTTGTTTTTTTGTCAGAGATTATCGCCACAAACACCCACCCTACAAGATCAGGCTTACACAAAAAAAAACAAATTTATGTTATTTTTAAAATAAATCTCAGTCAATAAAAAATATTTATTATGAATATCAAAGTGGTTGTCTGGCAAGAAGACGATGTTTGGTGTGCAAATGTACCAGCTTTGTCTGGTTGTCATACTTGGGCAGAAAATTATGATGATTTGATGGTCATGGTTAAAGAGGCAATAGAAGGCTGGTTAGAAGTTTCTCATGAAAAAAAATTACTTGATCGAAAAGAGAATCAGCAATTAGTCGAGATTTCTGTATGAAGTCAATCTCAGGTAAAAAATTATGTAAAGTCGTTGAAAGATTTGGCTAGAAATTGGCAAGAATTAAAGGAAGTCATTATATCTATACCAAAGAAAATGTTTCTGCAATTATTGTTATACCAACCCATGGAAATCGAGATTTACCGATAGGAACATTAAAAGGTATTCTCAAAGATTCAGGATTAACTGAAGATGATATTTGACAACGTAACGCACCAATTTGATGATAAATTTGGGCGTGGGGCGCGGATTATTAATTTTAGTTTTTCATCAGAATTAGTAACCGCAAACACTCACCCTACAAGCTAATTCGTAGGGTGCGAAGCGCGAAAGTGTAACGCACCAATTGAATAATTAAGTTGTTGCGTTACGGCAGATTATTAATTTGTTTTTTTGTCAGAGATTATCGCCGCAAACACGCACCCTACAAGATTGGAGATCGCACTTCCATCAATTGCCGATCTCTTTCTTCTCTCATTTGATGAATAATTTCAGTAACATCGGTTTTAAATGGTTTTCCCTGACGACGTTCATAAATGGCTTTTCGAGTTGCGTCAATTCGTTCTAATGCAATTTCCCAAGAACGTAGGTTGGGTTGAAGCATGAAACCCAACGCCCGATTATGTTACGCTACCGCTAACCCATCCTACAAATAATTGCGCCTCCCTACTTAGGGGCTGCTGAAAAAGTTTTTCGTGGGGGCAGGGTGTGGGGTGTGGGGTGTGGGGTGTGGGGTTTTACCCATTTTCAGGTGGTCAATTACCTAATTTTCAGGGAAAAAATCCCTAAATTTTCCCCCCAATCA
>NZ_JASJFB010000196.1:0-2164 GCF_030065455.1 Microcystis sp. M53602_WE12
AAAAAACTATAAAAAATTTTACCAGTTATTAAACAAAAAATTACTTTTTATCTCCAAATATTACCCATTTATTGTCTCTGATAAACCTGGTATATTTATTAGTGCTTATTATTTATACAAGTCTTGCTAGGCAAGGTTTTAAAGACTATATTTTAGAAAATTATTTCTATTCTTCTCCCTTAAAAACAGAAACAATAAGAGGCGATTTATCCACTTAATTATCTTTTCTATAATTGGGCTACAGTTTTTGGAAAATAGTCTTAGTATTTACTCTGTTGATTGAGAAACCCTGACCTAGTAAGCTAGGACGCATTTACGCAACGAATTTTAACTGCGCCTCAAGGAGTAATTTAAATGCACAGGCAGCTTAATACTTTCACGTTTTTTCATTCTCAATAATGCTTTTCTTATTGCTGTGACTCATCAGGCTATTGGATAAATTTAAGAAAAAATTTATTTTTTTGTTAAACTTGTCTATTTATAATCATAAATAGATGAGAGATTTAGCCCCAGGGCAGAAAAGTTGGGCTTGTCTTTTTCCCTAACCATAAACAGAAAGAATTCAACAAACTTAAGTAATTAACCGATTAATTTTCGGACAATTAGGTAGGTAAAGTCATGAAGACAACACAAGTAAGTTCCAATTTATCTAGTACAAATATGCCATCTCCAGCAGATTCTTTGAGTTTTGATGGAGCCTCCCCAATCACCTTTGATTTAACAGGTTCCGACGATTTAACTGTATCGAAGGAAACTTCTCCCTTAGGAGTCCTGAACTCTGACCCCTCCCCATCTACAGTCTCCTCTGAGGCCCCCACGGTTCCAGTCTCCCCTACTGCTACGGGTCAAGTGGTCTTTCCCGCTATCCAAACCCTTCCCTCTCCATTGAAGACAGAGGGGAAGCTATTACAGAATACTGGGGAAAGCGTTGACGACCCTTTTCACGATACGGGTATGACGAAGACAGGAAGTAGCGCTCTGGGGGAAATGCTAACGTCCTCCAAGGTGGGGGGATTTTTGCCGAAAGCTTCTCTTTTTCTAGATCCCAATCCCAGTCGTTTTCGGGTTGGATTACCGACCAATTTCCTGACATCAACGGGACAAGTTAATTTTCCTACAAGCAATACTGTTATCAATGTTAATTACACAGGATTTACCCCAGCAGCGCAAACGGCCTTTCAGTTTGCCGTAGATATTTGGGAGAGTTTACTGGATTCCTCTGTACCGATTAATGTCAATGCTTCCTTTGCTAATTTAGGTTCTGGTATTCTGGGGCAGGCTGGGCCAGAGGACTTTTTCATAAATTTTTCTGGAGCACCTCAAACGAATACCTGGTATCCTATTGCACTAGCAAATTCCTTGGCAGGACAAGATTTAGATCCGACAGCAAGTGATATTGGATCCCAGTTCAACAGTAACTTTAACTGGTATTACGGGTTAGACAATAATGTACCCACCAATCAAATTAGTTTTGTCAGTGTTGTTCTGCATGAACTAGGTCATGGTTTAGGTTTCTTGGGTTTGATGGACAATCAATCTGGCGTAGGCTCGTGGGGATTCGGCACAGGGTTTCCAGGAATTTATGATCGTTTTACCGAGAATGGTTCTGGACAAAGTTTGTTGAATACGTCCCTATTTCCCAATCCTTCTACTGCTTTGGGCAGTCAGCTTACCAGTAACAACATTTTCTTTGATGGGTCTAATGCCAATGCTGCTAATGGCGGAAACCGAGTTAAGCTCTACGCCCCAAGCACTTGGAGTGGTGGATCAAGTTACGCTCACTTGGATGAAGTATTTAACAATACTCCCAACGCTCTCATGACCTATTCTATTGGTTCTGGGGAAAGTATCCTTAACCCTGGCCCTGTAACCTTGGGGTTGTTTAAAGACATGGGATGGAAGTTAGCGGGGTCTAGCACGAATCCCACCTTGGCGATCGCGGCGACCAATGCCAACCAAACGGAAGGGAATAGTGGCAGCAAAGCCTTTACCTTTACCGTTACTCGTGCAGTTAATACCACAGGAGCCAATAACGTCAACTGGGCAGTAACAGGCTCAGGAACCAGTGCAGCTAATGCCACTGATTTTGTGGGGGGAGTCTTACCCTCAGGAACCGTCAGTTTTGCGGCGGGAGAAACCTCGAAAGTGATTACCGTTAATGTTC
>NZ_JASJFB010000160.1:0-1736 GCF_030065455.1 Microcystis sp. M53602_WE12
GATAGCCTTGAATACAGGTTCCTTGTAGGTTCAAAAATTTGTCAAGTATCATAAGTAAAACACTCGGGTTTTTGGCCATTATATCAAATCTTAACTCGATTGTCTATCTTTTGGTATTAACCTGTTGATGCCTTAAGTCCTTCCCTATATGGATTTCAGCTACTTTTGAGCGTAGGCGCTCTCATCGAATTTTATTTTAAGTTAATTATTTGCATAACAATTCCCGAAGAGCCCAATTCCCGAAGAGCCATCGTATCTTTAACTTGCCAATGGTCGTTGAATTGGATGAGCGGGAGAATTATGGAGAGGTTCGCTTTGTAGCTATTGGTTTACTAGATGGACGAGTCGTTGTTATTGTCTATACTGAACCTGATGATCAAACAATTCGCATTATATCCTTAAGAAAAGCCTTATCGTATGAAGGAAAATATTATGAGCAATACCTCAAAAACAGATTGGAGTAGAATTGATATGATGAAAGATGAGGATATTGATACTTCTGATATTCCTCCACTATCAGAAGATTTTTGGGTTAACGCACAATTGCGACTACCTAAATATCTTGTCACTGTAAAAGTCGAAATAGACCCAGAAACTTTTGCTTGGTTTCAATCCCAGGGAGAAACTGCACAAGAACAAATGTCGGTGGCGTTAAAAATTTATGCTCAAGCAAATAAAGCTTTTTGTTCATCTATAACAAAAGCAGGATAAGGAAGCAGGGGAGAGGGGGAGCGGGGGAGTACAGGTTTTTGCTCTTCTGTTGTCTCCCTTTTCCTTGGTTCACCAGTGCTAGAAGATTTAGATTCACAATAGGATAGCAAGGAAAATTTTTTATGAAAACTGTTGACAAAACTCAGTTAAAAGCTAATTTACTAGAATTGTTGAAAATTGTGGAGTTACAAGGAGAAGAAATTTTAGTGACAGAAGGGACTAAACCAGTGGCGAGAATTTCTCCCTATCAAAAAAGTTATTCAACGGCGGAATTGTTTAAGAATATGCGAGGAAAAGTTCAGTATTTTGAAGATTTAACTACCCCAACAACCGAAGAATGGACGGAAGTATAAAAATTGTTCTTGATACTTGCGCTTTGCGCTAAATTGCGACTCTAAAAAAGTCTAATCTATGATAAATTTTCTAAGTCGTTTAAATCTTTAAATCTTGCACTAGCTTTTTTGTTTAGTTTTAAATGCTTTAAACTAATTATAATTAACATCAATACTATCTATTTCTGTAATCAGCCTCTCTTGAAAACACTCAGAAAAATTGTAACTAACAGCATAACCACCAATCAACAAATACTCAACTTGTCTTAAGTTCAGCAATTTCAAAAAATCTTTGAAGTCTGGCGGTAGTTGCATCATAACCATAATTAATTTGTCTCATTGTTTCTAAAGCAATTAATCTTTGTTGAGGAGTAGCATTGAACCAATAATCTCTCTCGTCGGAATTGTCTGTTAAAGAGCAAACAGTTACTATTGATTTATTCAAGCGATTGTTATCCATTGGCATTTATTTGGCGGGAGACGACACAGAGTGTTCTCCCTGATTTTAGCACAAACTTTATAGGAAAAAGCAGGGAAGCTTAACAAAAACTTAATAAAAATTTACCCAAAAACTATTGACAAGAAAAGTAAAGACTGCTAATCTGGAAACTCTAAATATTTTGAGGATTGAGAGTAATTGTCATTAACTAATCGAGAAAATGCTTTTATTCAGCCTGAAAAACTCATTGATTA
>NZ_JASJFB010000164.1:0-35270 GCF_030065455.1 Microcystis sp. M53602_WE12
CAATTTATTCATAATAAATTTGGCAGAGGATTAAAGATTAGTTATTGTGACTAACTCTTTTGGTTAGAACAAGATAAACTTGAGAATCTTCGGTCAAATTTATTGACTCAAAATCAGCTGTACTTAATTTAAATGAAACAGCCCTAGGGATTAAGGGGGGATCGGCACCCCCCTTATCAAGGGGGAATTAAGGGGGGATCAAGGGGGGATTTATCTTCAATTTAATTATATATCACCATAAGTAAGGCAGAATCGAAAGATAGTTAAATACTTGACCCTAGGCTCACAATTTTACTGTTGCGAGATGGAAAATAAAAACCGCTCGTAAGCTCGATTAATTTTTTGCATAATTTTAATCGCTATGGCAGAGGAATTGTGATCGGGGTGATACTGACGAGCAAGCTGATAATATCTTTGTTTAACTTCTGAAAAACTGGCATTCTTAGAAACTTCTAAAACTTCCCACCAATCCTCGGAATCTGGGGGAAATATTTCTAATTCTCCTAACATTTCTGACCATATTTTTACCTTATCTCCATAACTACATGTAATTAAAAATTGACCGTCAGGACTAAATTTTAAGGGAGCAGTTCCCCGTAAAACTTTAATTAATTCTCCTGTTTGTCCTTGCCAAATTTTAATTTCTGTTCGGGAAGCACTAGCAATTAGATGGCGATGAGGATTAATAGCAATACTGATAATTGCCTGCTCGTGTGCCTGCCAACTTTTAATAATTTCTCCTGTCTTTATATCCCAGATTTTAATCGTTTTATCACTACCGCCACTAATTAGATATTGACCATCATTACTAAAAGCTAAACTGTTAACGGCTGCCCTGTCACCGCTAAAAGTTTGATAAGCATAACTATGATCAAATCGCCATAATTTAATAGTTTTATCATCACTACCACTAGCAATAATTTGGCTATCGGGACTAATAGCACAGGTATTAACTGCCTCCTCATGACCGATTAAAGTTCGCTTTAATTCTCCTGTATGATAACCCCAGATTCGCAGAGTTTTGTCATTACTAGCACTAACAATAAATCTTTCATTGGCAGCAAAAGCTAATTGTAAAATGACACCATCGTGGCTATCGGGAGCATTTACACGAGCGAAAAAACTACTTTTATACTGCTTAGTGTCTAATTGCCACTGACTAATTCTGCCATCCAATCCACCAACAATGATCGATTTACTGTTAGGACTTATAGCCAGAGTTTGGATCGGTTCATTAACTCCCACAAAGGCATAAATTAATTTACCCGTTTCTCGCTGCCAAAGTTTTATGGTTTGATCTTCTCCCGCACTAGCGATAATTTTACCATCAGGACTAACATCGATCGCCCCAATATTTGCCTGATGACCTTTAAGAGTTTGGAAACACTGCCAAGATAAACGCTCTGGAATAGTAATTTCTGTAGAATATAACTGTTGATTTTCCTGAATAGATACTTCTTCTAACAGTCCCTGTAGTTCTGCCTCTAGATTTTTATATTTTCCCGTAACTTCTTGCCAAAATAAAGCTTCTTCGTACTCTCTAGTAATGCGATCAAAAAATTCTAGATTGCTATAAAAATTATTGTCGAAGTAGGTGGGAGATAACATTTTCATCACTCCGTAGATTCCTAACCCGACTAGGCCGCCAGCGATTGCCATAGAACCGACACCAACACCGAAAGCTGTACCTTTAACTGCGACTCCCACACCCCCAAAGGTAGAGTAGATACCGATTCCGCCAAGGCTTCCTATTCCCAAAGCTAACCCGACATTGTGATCGTTTGTTTCTAGTCCTTGCAGACTGGCATAAATTGCCGAACTTGTCAGGATGCCAATCCCCGTCATTCCCACTAAACCGACGCTTATACCGCCAAATCCGCCGACTAAGCCAATATTTCCCAGACAAGCAGATAAATTGGCTCCTGTGACTCCACCGACGGCGGGAATAACAAAATCGAGCTTTTTAGCCATATTTTTGCGAAATAATCAAGTTAGTCATCGGGTTTCTCCTATAGAGTGTAGCCTAGTTTGGTATCGACGACTGACTCCCCAAAACGGTACTTTTCCCTCCTGCCCCCTGCCGACCGCCTCTTTCAAGTCAGTCCCGATGAAAAAATTTTCACCCCCACAGATGAAAGAGGTTTCTTTCCCCACACCCCACACCCCACACCCTACACCCTCTTTCCAGTCAGAGGCAATCAGGGCAAAATGATAAGTATTTTATATGTAAATAGCTTCAATGCTTAAAAATATTTAAATTTACAATCGGTAATATTTATTTTTACTTAAGAATTTATTGAGAATAATTTTTATTTATTTACGAGGTTACAATACTTCCAGCGATTCTGGTATAATTTTGCATTATGCTATGATGCCTCTTATTGTAATTTTTAGGGTTTTAATGATCTGGGTTGTCTTAAAACCCTTGCTAAATCTAGACTTTTCCCTTGGGCAAAACCAAACAGTTCCGCCAATTTTCCCTTTTTTCCCGAACAACGTTGATCTAATTTTTGTGTAGTTTTGTTGCAAAGTCAAATTTTTTTTGACAAAATGGCTAAATTGTGGTATGGAGATAGATTGTTGATAGGTGGCCATTCAAACCGAGGCAATCAATAATTAGGACTTGCTGAATAAGTTTGTTGGTGGGGTTAGGAGCCGGTGGTCGGGAGGGTAAGTGAGAAGATCAGACAGAATTTGAAGAATGAATGGCGACACAAGGAAAGCCCTGCTCTCAAAGCGTTTTCAATGCTGCTCCGATACGCGATCATCTTCAAACTTGACAACGCCGCCGATCGCGCATCAACCTTGAATCGACTCTGGTATGAGTGGAAATCGATATACTAGAATTATTATGGTCAAGATGTCCAACTTAAGATCAATGACAAAAATCCTCTCGACAGCCGAAGTGAAAGCGCGTCTTTCCGAATCGATCGATCTTGCTCTCCAAGAGGGCTACGTTGTCATCACCCGCTACGGCAAACCCGTGGCTGCCCTAGTGAGTTACGAAGATATCCGACAATTGCAACGACTGAGAAGCGCTCGTCAGAGGGGAGGGTTAGCGAATTTAAGCGAAAATTGGGAAGATTCCGAAGAATTAGCCGAAGAACTGGATAATATCTTGGACGAGAGAACCTGATGGCTTATCTCTTTGATACCGATGCTATTTCAGAGATGTTACGCAAGCGCCCGCTACTGGACTATCTGCAATGGTTACGATCGCTAGATCGAGAAAATCAATATACTAGCAGTATCACGATCGCCGAACTATATAAAGGTGCGTTCCGTTCCCCCAAGCGCAATGATTTTCTGGAAAAAATCGAAACGAGAATTATCCCCGAATTCACGATCCTGCCATTCGATCGCTTGACAGCGAAAATTTACGGAGAAATTCAAGCGCAACTAGAACAACAGGGAAATATTCTCGCCCATGCCGATTTACAGATCGCATCCACGGCGATTCAATCTAATCTAGAACTGGTTACGGGTAATATTCAACATTTCGCCCGTGTAGAAGCTTTACGGATTAATTACACTCTCGTCCACGCCAGGGCATCTTCATAAAATGTTCAGAGTTGAGGCAACTTCGGCATCAACCATGGCAGCTGGATCGCAAATATAGGATAACTTTCCCAAAAATCAGCGATAAAAACCTTTTTTACCGATCTAGCCCGGCTCTAACGCCTGGGAAGGGAAAAATCCTCAATTGAGCCGAAATTAGCTTAATCAAAAAATATGCTATAATCAGAATGTAAGCACAAGGGGCCGTAACGGTTTCGACAGGTTAGCGAAAGCTCCCCCGTGATACAGGTCGAGAGTGAGTCTCCTCTCGTAAATCAAAGGCTCAAACAAAAAGTAAATGCGAACAACATCGTTCCTTTCGCTCGTAAAGCCGCTCCTGTAGCTGCCTAATAGTCTCTAATCGACTCGAGCATTCATAGTTTGACTCCGTTAAGGACTATGGATAAACCCCCAACGGATGCCACGTTTAACTTTCTCTAGTTAGTTAACCGTCTAAGCTTTAACTAGAGCATCCCACTGTCCGGGATAAGTGACAGTCCCCGTTTCGAGGGTAATCGAAACTAAACCTGTGAATGAACGGACAGTCAATACCTAATTTGGACAGCAGTTCGACTCTGCTCGGCTCCATTGATTACTTTAATGAAAGACCTTCTCTCCCGCATGGACGGGGTACAAACACCGATCATTCCCGTGGTCGGTCAATTAATTAAAGCGAACCCCGGCACTATTTCCCTAGGTCAAGGGGTTGTTTCCTATTATCCACCCCGGGAAGCGATCGAATCTCTATCTTTATTCTTAGCTAATCCCAAAAATCATCAATATCAATCTGTGGCGGGAATTCCCCCCTTATTAGCAGTAATTCGGGAAAAACTAGCCGAAGATAATCGGGTAGAAATCAGCGATAAACAGGCAATTTTTGTGACGGCGGGCAGTAATATGGCCTTTATGAATGCCATTTTAGCCATTACTTCCCCGGAGGATGAAATTATTCTCAACACTCCCTTTTATTTCAATCATGAAATGGCCATAAAAATGGCTGATTGTCAAGTAATTTTGGTCGCCACAGACAAAAATTATCAATTGCGTCCAGCCGCCATTGAAGAGGCAATCACGGAAAAAACTAAGGCAGTGGTGACGATTTCTCCTAATAACCCCACGGGAGTAGTTTATCCAGAAAATACCCTAAGAGAAGTCAATCAAATTTGTCAAAAAAAGGGCATCTATCACATTCATGATGAAGCTTATGAGTATTTTACCTATAACCATGCCCGTCACTTTTCCCCGGGGGCAATTGTTGGCAGTGAATCCTGGACTATTTCCTTATTTAGTCTCTCAAAAGCCTACGGTTTTGCCAGTTGGCGCATTGGTTATATGGTAGTACCAGAACATTTATCTGAGGCGATTAATAAGATTCAGGATACTATTTTAATCTGTCCGCCGGTGGTTTCGCAATATGCGGCTCTGGGAGCGTTACAGGTGGGTAAAAGCTATCCTTTAGAACAGTTAAAAACCATCAGTAAAGTTAGAGAAATTTGCCTGAATGCTCTAGAATCGATTAGGGATATCTGTGATGTTGCCACTGCGGAAGGGGCTTTTTATTTCTTCCTGAAAATTACCACAGACAAGAATGATTTTCAGTTAGTTAAAAGTTTAATTGAGCAGCAGCGGGTGGCGGTGTTACCCGGTTCAACTTTTGGGATAACAGAAGGCTGTTATTTGCGTCTTGCCTACGGTGCTTTATCTCCAGAAACGGCTTTAACGGCAGTAGAAAGATTGGTAAAGGGACTGCGTTATTTTAGTCAGTGATTTTCAAGAATAAATACCGGCTTTTTTTCTTGGTTTTTACTTTACCACAACTGATGAAAAACCTTCTCTTGCCGATGGATGGGGTGCAAACACCGATTATTGCTGTGGTCGGTCAATTACTTAAAGCGAAGCCTGGTACTATTTCCCTAGGTCAAGGGATTGTTTCCTAATTATCCACCCTAGGAGGCGATCGAATATATTTCTTTAGACTAGGGGTTTGGCTGGCTGGTTTCCATAATCAGAATTGCTGACCTCTTGAGCTACAATTGACGGCAAAGCGTTTTTGCGCTAAACTATGGGACAAAGAATGCTTTGGCCTTATATAATTAATGCGAACAATCTATTTTTACGCCCCTGACGAAATCAGACAAAAAAATATCAGGGAAGACCAGACTCTATGGACAGGCGATCCTAGCAATTTTACGGCTTGGATAGCCCAAACCTACTTTCATCTTAAACAAGCTGGCTTTCCCTGTGAAATAGCCAGAGAAATCCCAGAGCAAGGAATTTTAATCGCCGACCGAGACACCCTAGATAATGACTATCCCTTCTTGGATAAGGTCATGTTAATTTGTGTCCAAAGCGACAAAGAATATCACCCTTCGGCTCACCTACACATTGTTTATAATCCGTATACTTGGGAGAAGACTAAAGACTCTATTTGGAACCCCCATCTAATTAGTCATTGGCCGATGCCCGGGTTAATTCCCAGAGATAGGGAACGGAACACCCTAGTGGAGAATATTTCTTACATTGGCAACAGGGGTCAGTTGGCACCGGAATTAAGGTCGGAAGCATGGCGAGAGTCTTTGGATACTCTCAATTGCCATTGGATGCCGATTTGGGATAAATTTCAATGGAACAATTATACTAATCTAGATGTGATTGTAGCCGCGCGTAGTTTTGATTCTCGAAATTATCCTAATAAAGGTTCTATTAAGCTAATTAATGCTTGGCACGCCGGTGTTCCTGCCCTTTTGACTCCAGAGTTAGGCTTTTTAGCAGAAAGAAAGACGGAGTTAGATTTTATTATTATTCACTCTCTAGAGGAAACAATTCAAGCAGTTCGTCGTCTGAAAAGTTCTCCAGAACTTTATCAAAAAATGGTTGAAAACGGTTATAAGAGGGCGAAAGAACACACAATTGAAACCACTTTAAATCAATGGATATCTTTTTTTAAAGATGTGGCTTTTCCCACCTACGACCAATGGTCTGCTTTAAGTCAATTTGAAAAAAGATGGTTGTTCAGTCAGCGATATTTAGCTTTCAAATACGACAGATTTAAACACAAAATAAACAACCTTGGCAAGTCAAAAGCATAATTCAATTCTCGATCGATTATTTCTCCTTCGTGTAAAAAATAGTTGATAGCCTTTCTCATCAAGATAACGACTCCCTAAAACCAGATAGTTTGTACCTCACCATTAAGATAACTGCTATAGGATAACCTCTGATTCGATCTTTTGGGCTATTCTTAGTTTAGCCGAACGAGAACGAGGGTTTTTAGCTTGTTCTTCTCGACTGGGAATAATCGGCTTTTTCGTGATAATTTTCAAGGAATTATCTTCGCGAAAGCCATACTTGATCAGACGATCTTCTAGACTATGAAAACTGATCATAGCGATAATTCCCCCGGATTTTAGCCAGTGGGGGGCTTGATCTAACAATTGTTGGAGAGAATCTAATTCTTGATTAACAGCGATGCGTAGGGCTTGAAAAACCCGCGTTGCCGGATGAATACGTCCATAACGGTAACTAGCGGGTACAGAACTAGCGATGACAGCCGCTAATTCTGTAGTGGTAGTAAAAGGACGTTTTTGGACGATCGAGCGAGCAATAGGACGAGATAAACGTTCTTCTCCGTATTGATAAAAAAGATCTGCTAATTCTTTTTCGTGCCAATGGTTGATAATATCGGCTGCCGTCAGGGATTGACAGCGATCCATCCGCATATCTAAGGCTGCCGTGTGGCGAAAACTAAAGCCGCGCTCGCTCTGATCGAATTGGGGAGAACTGACTCCTAAATCGGCGATAATGCCATCAAAACTGCTATTTTGTCCATTATAATCGGCGAAGTTCCCCCACCAGAGGGTTAAACGGCTATCTAGATAGGGGGCGAGACTAATTTTAGCGGCTTCTAGGGCGCTTTGATCGCGATCGATGGCGGTTACTGTGGTTTCGGGATGGGCTTCTAAAAGCAAGCGGCTGTGTCCACCACCCCCTAGGGTAAGATCGAGATAATGCCCCCCGGGTTGAATATTTAAGCCGGCGATTAATTCTTGACTCAAAACGGAAATATGGGGAAAATCTTGATTCATATGCTGATAACTTCCTGAAAATGGCG
This sequence comes from Microcystis sp. M53602_WE12, assembly GCF_030065455.1. Taxonomy (NCBI): domain Bacteria; kingdom Bacillati; phylum Cyanobacteriota; class Cyanophyceae; order Chroococcales; family Microcystaceae; genus Microcystis; species Microcystis sp. M53602_WE12. Next base: position 7,670 of record NZ_JASJFB010000164.1, read on the forward strand.
ATTTAACCTAGGGTTTGCTGAAAAAGTTTGTTGGTGGGGGCAGGGTGTGGGGTGTGGGGTGTGGGGTGTGGGGTGTAGGGTGTAGGGTTTTACCGATTTTGGGGTAGTCAGTTACCTAATTTTCAGGGAAAAAGTGCCTGAATTTTACCCCCGATCACTCCAATGGTCAGCACTTTTTGAGGGGAAAAAAGTCTAAAAGCCTTATCCAACAAGGTTTTTAGATTTATTCAGCCAACTTTAACCTAAAAACAACTGATAGGCCCGATTTTGACTTTCATCCCAATAGCGATAGCCGAGAGTATCGAGAAAAGCTTGCCATTGATTCATTTCATCGGGGGGGACCTGTATGCCCACGACGATGCGCCCGTAATCGGCCCCGTTATTGCGATAATGGAAAACGCTGATATTCCAGTGGGGACTCATGGAGGCGACAAATTTCATTAAAGCCCCCGGTCGTTCGGGAAACTCGAAGCGATAAAATAATTCATGGTCGGCTAAATGCGATCGCCCTCCCACCATGTGGCGCAGATGCAATTTAGTCAATTCATCATCGCTAATATCGAGGGTTTTAAAGCCACAAGCTTCAAAACTCTCGGCTAATTTCTTGGCATCGGTGCGATTTTCGATCTGGGCGCCGACAAAAATATGTGCTTCTTTTTCATCGGCAATGCGATAACTAAATTCGGTTAAATTGCGTTTGCCGACACATTCGCAAAAACGCCGTAAACTGCCCGGTTGTTCGGGAATAGTCACAGCATACAACGCCTCGCGCCGTTCCCCTAATTCTGCCCTTTCCGCCACAAACCGCAGACGATCAAAGTTCATATTCGCCCCACAAGCCACAGCAACGAGGGTTTTATCCTCAATTCCTTCTCTTTCTACATAAGCTTTCGCTCCTGCTACCGCTAACGCCCCCGCAGGTTCTAAAATCGAGCGTGTATCTTGAAAAACATCCTTAATCGCGGCACAAATATCATCCGTATCCACGAGGATAATCTCATCCACATACTGCTGACAGAGACGAAAAGTCTCCTCTCCCACCTCGCGCACCGCTACCCCATCGGCAAATAATCCCACTTGAGACAAACGCACCCGATAACCGGCTTTTAGGGATTGATTCATCGCGTCTGAGTCCACAGGTTCCACCCCGATAATTTTAATTTCTGGACGTAAACGCTTGACATAGGCTGCAATACCTGATATTAAGCCACCGCCACCAATAGCGACAAAAATCGCCTCGATCGGTTGCTGATATTGTCGTAAAATTTCCATACCGATCGTACCCTGGCCGGCGATTACCTCCGGGTCATCGAAGGGATGGATAAAAGTTAAGCCTTTTTCCTGTTCTAACTGCCGCGCGTAGGTGTAGGCATCATCGTAGGTGTCACCGTGCAGGACGACAATCCCGCCCCGGGCTTTTACCGCGTCGATTTTGACTTGCGGAGTGGTGACAGGCATAACGATAATCGCTTGGGTTCCCAATTGCCGCGCCCCCAAAGCGACTCCCTGGGCATGATTTCCCGCCGAAGCAGCAATTACACCTTTTTGTAACAAATCCCTTGACAAATGCGCCATTTTGTTGTATGCGCCGCGCAGTTTAAAGGAGAAAACCGACTGCATATCCTCGCGCTTGAGTAAAAGCTGATTGTGCAAACGTTGGGAGAGATTGGGGGCAAGTTCCAAGGGGGTTTCTTGGGCGACATCGTAGACGCGTGCGGTGAGGATTTGAACCAGGTAATCGCAGTACATTATTCTTTTTTGGCGGTGGGGATTGGCGAGTCAGGCTAGGATACAGAATAGATCATCGTCAGTCCGGTTAGCAATAAAGAGCTATCAGCTGTCAGCCGTCAGCTTTTTGCTCTGTGTTCCCTACTTCCCACTTCCCACTGATGTAACCTCTCAATAACTGCTGGAAGCTGTCGCGAACAAAAATCAAGGTCGTGTAGGGGTTGCTATGAGGGAGAAAATCTGGTTTAACACAGATAGGAGGATTGCCACAGAGAGCCAAAGGAAAATTGAGAAAGCCCTCCGCCAAGAAGTAGATAGCTGACAAAACCTCGTAACGAACCACCCAACTGGAAGCCCAACTCAGAGAACAGAAAAAGCTCAAAGGCCGACCGAAGATAAGAGCCAGCCAACTCAACGAAAAAACCCCGGCGTTGCTTAATCAAGGTATGAATGCTAATTTTGCATATATCAAAAAGTCAGTTTGAGCCTGAGTTTTAAAAAATGTAGATGCAATGATTCATACCCAAAGTCAGCAACGCCGAGCATCTTTCAATTTGACAACGCCTAAACCCACAGCTTCAATCAATGTGCATGGTGCGTTCCCCAAAATTGATCGGTGGAGCAGTAGGAGCCACATTAGGGAACGCACCCTACGGCTGCGGCGCTCGGTGTGCATGGGCGTTGTTATGCTTTTCCAAATTCGATTTTGAATAAGGCAATTTTATGAATGAAATACCAAATATATTTCTCTTATAAATCTGCCTAGTTTGATTATATCTTTGCATCGCATTTCGCAGATCAAATTTAATGTCATTAATGAACTGGTCAGGAAAAGGTTCTCCAACAATATGCTTGGTATCTATATTGTTTTCCTTCCACAATCTAAATTGAGCTTGTTCTTGAGTGGCATGACGAAGATAATTGGAAAAACTAGCAGGCATTTCCGCCCCTTCAACTAGATAAAGCTTGGTTCGCAAAATTCTGACTATTTCTTTATGAAGATCACAGAAATATTCATTCTTAAAAAAGGACTCAATTTCCTTCTTTTGCTCTTCACTTAGTGGATCATGAACCCCAGAGGCAGGATTAACAATATCTTCTTTGACATAATATAACGTATCAATTTGATTCACGAGATTGAAGAGTAGTCCATAGAATTCTTCAATCTGGCTTCTATAATGCTCAATTGTATGTTCAAGTCTCTTAGTATTGTCTTCTCTGATTTTAGTTAAGTAAAAGGTCAGTATTGAGCCTGCAAGTGCTAGTGTTCCAGCAATCAACGCAACAACAACTTCTGTCTTCATATTAAATAGACCTCGACCTAGTATTATATTAAGACTAACAGTCTTTCTAGTTAAGGAATCTAACAAAATAAAACTGCATAACTATATATTATATGTAAACTTTCCACATATCACGCCAAATACACATTTTTTAAGAAATATTTCCGTATATTCTGAAACTTTCCCTATAACATTACAAGTAACCGTGTTATGCCGAATTATTATAGGCGTTCTCATGTTTTGAAAATCCCACAGGGTGGCCGATACAAAATTAGGTTATACCTCATCTTTATGAGAAAGGCTGCCATACCGGGAGCGAATTTGGCTGGGATTTACTACCATATTTAACTTCATTTGTCAAGAAATTCGCTAATTTTAAGGTGCGCCATCGCACTTAAACCCACAGATGCAATCAATGTGCATGGTGCGTTCCCCAAAAATCGATCGCTGGAGCAGTAGGAGCCACATTAGGGAACGCACCCTAGGGAGATAGCGTACTGCTACGCAGTGCCTTCGGCATCGCACTATAGATTTAGCGGTTCCATTGAATGCTTTAGCCGGCGGTCGGGTGCAGTGATTTGTTAGACGCTCGCTTAATTGGCAACCTAACTAATCTATCTTTATGAGCCAGTTGCTTCTGCTTTAAGTCATTAAAAATAGCTCTTAAGTCATATTGAAACGATTGAGCGTATTCTTCTCTATACTTGTGAATTTCATCGAGAATTTCATTTTTATACATGACTAAACCTCTAGGTTATATCCAATAAGCTCATAAGGAGTGCAAATAACTGGCAATATATATCCGAGATCAGAACTAATCTGAGCCAGCTGGTGGTGAATTTGGGCATTTGCCATGTGCTTGCAGTTCCATGTTAGCAAATAATCTAAGTTATAGACGGTTGCTAATGCCATATGTAAAGCGTCGTTAGATGCCTTTAGGGGCAGATTGCTTTGAGTCAGAAACGCTTGCGAAAGTTCAAACGCATCTTCCGTAAGTTCGAGAAGCATTAGGGATTGTAACAAGTTTAACCGTTGAGCGGCGATTATCGGATCTCCCTTAGCTGCCTCATCTTCAACGATCTCTGATGCGTAAAGCGTAAATGAGCTACTATGTTCGTTCCACCAATCCTGGGTGATCTTGATATTAGCAGCAACGATCAGATTGTCAGTGGGTCTGGCGGTTAAATGCCCAACAATACTTGTTTCAATATAGACGCTTCCATTCACGGCAACCTAGAATATCTTTTCGCTCTCTATCCTACCTTATTTAATCTTGGTTTTGAGGGTGTTGGGTAACAGCCGTCAACCCAACCGACAAGATCAGCGTACTGCTACGCACTGCCTTCGCCATCACACTTAAACCCACAGCTGCAATCAATCTGCATGGTGCGTTCCCCAAAAATCGATCACTGGAGCAGTAAGAGCCACTTTAGGGAACGCACCCTACGGCGATCTGTTTTATCAGCACTCTAGGCTATTTATTCCCCTAGAAACGAATCGCACCGTTACATTTCATTAACCCACCCTACAAGATCGGCGATCGCTATAAAATTGGCAATCGCACTATATATAAACAGTCTCACCAGTCTCTGACAACTTTTACCATAGCTACTTCTGACCATTTTTCCCAAATACTATTGGGAACTCTCAAAGTATATCGTGTTCTGTTGCCTCCTTGACCTTCTTTATCAAGGTTTTTCGCTCCTAAAAACACACCAGAACTATCTATAAATTCAGCCCTAAAGCCATGCTGCAATAATTCAAGTCTTAAGTAAGCTTCTCTCGCTGCTGGGCTTCGTTCTGCTTCTGGAGGACTTGAAAATTCAACAATCCACTCTACTTGTTGATTCTGTTGATTAAATGCAGGTTCTTCAATCATTTTATACGAAAATGCTGCATAATCTCCTACAGAACTAGAATTAAAAACACTATGGTCCCATTTTGGATTTGATAAATTTGGAGTTGGTTCAGTAGTAATAGTAGGAGTTGATGTAGGTATTGCTGTAGGTGATGGCGATGGTTCAGAAACACTTGGAGAATAAGTCGGTTGCTGACGATTTAATTGTTCTTTTAGACTGCGAATTTCTTTTTGCAGATATTCAACTCTTTGATCGTCGGTTTGGGGACGAGAGGCGTAAGTAGCAATAAACGCGCAAGCCAGCATAACAGCAGCCCAAATTGGCCATGGGATTTTTGATTCATTTGACATTTTGCTTGAGGAAGATAGAAGTTTTAAAGATTAGGCGATCTAACTACATAATATACGGAAACTTTCCGTATCTCACGCCAAATACACATTTTAAAAAAAATCTTTCCGTATATTCCTCTCCTATAGAGCAATCGCAAGAACTTTTCCTATAAAATTACAAGTAACCGTGTTATGCCGAATTAAATCATTATAGGCGTTCTCAGATGTTTTGAAAATCCCACAGGGTGGCTGATACAAAATTAAGTTATACTTCATCTTTATGAGAAAAGCTGCCATACCGGAATCTAATTTTGGGGGGATTGACTACCATATTTAACTTCATTTGTCAAGAAATTCGCTCATTTTTAGGTGCGATCGCTTTTTACACGATTATTCCGGTTCCGATTGCCTGGCCGGATTTTGGCAGAATTGCCCGATGGATTGCCTTAGTGGGCTTATTTTTGGGTTTAATTTTGGTTTTGCTCGATATAACTCTAGCTGGTCTGGGAATGCCACCCCTGACTCGTGCGGTTGTCCTTGTGGGGGTTTGGGTTTATCTAACGGGAGGACTACACCTTGATGGAGTTAGTGACACGGCCGATGGTTTAGCTGTCACCGACCCCCAGCGTCGTTTAGCGGTTATGGCCGATAGTGTTACCGGGGCCTTTGGAGTCATGGCCGTGACTATGGTTTTGCTGCTAAAAATCGCCGCTTTGACCGATTTAAGCGATAATCGAGCCTTAGCTCTAATTTTAGCACCAATTTGGGGACGTTGGGGGCAAGTAATGGCGATCGCTCTTTATCCCTACCTCAAACCCACCGGTAAGGGAGCCTTTCATAAAGTGGCTTTTTGTCTGCCTTGGGACTGTGGGGGAGTAATTTGGGGGTTAATCGCCCTATTTGGTGGTCTAAGGTGGGGAATAATCGCCATTAGTGCTGGAATCGCCCTCGCTCTGCTTACTGGTTACTGGTTATATCGTCGTCTTCGCGGTCACACCGGCGATACCTACGGTGCGGTGGTAGAGTGGACAGAGGCTCTATTCTTGGTTTTTTTGACAATAATTAGCTAATTTTTGCCCTCCACAGCCCGTAAACGGGTTAATTTCAGGGTAAATTTTCCCCCACCGGTTTCTCCGAAAGCTCTCACCCGAATAATATATTTACCCGACTCGGTAATCCGTGCAAAGAGGAGAGCATTAGTGCCACCATCGGGACCATCATCATTTTCCGCTACAGTGGAACCATCGTCAGCCAGGAGAATTAAAACTCCATCAAAGTTTTCCGATTTGAGATCGATGGCCACCTGATCATCCTTGTCCAAATCCACGGTATAATCCCTAGCAAACCCTCCCTCCCCCGTGGGAATATCTTTGTCGGTGAGAGTATCGTTAATTTCTTTGTTGAGGATGAGGGGGACGGGATTATAGATTTTTTCTGCTCGCACCGGTAAAGATTGACCGCTTAACCAGAATAAAGTGAGCAAGACGCATAAACTAGAATAGCGACCAGTCAAAGGGAATCTTGTCATAGGGGCAGATGTTCGTTTTCTCAATCTCCCTATTCTACAAAAAACTGATAACTATCAGCAGTTCGACAAAATTAAATTCAGACTCCGGAAAGGGGGAACGCTGGAACTGCGGAACTGCGGAAGGGAAAAATATGTGTAATTAATTTTGCTTAGGTAGTTATTCCTTGTTGGCAAAACAAATAAAAAAATCCCCCTTGAAGCGAGGGAGCAAGAGGGGAGATAAAACCCGTTTAAGGTAATTAATAAAATCATTAAGTAGGTAGGTGTTAAAAGTTGTCAGACACCCCCCTTGATAAGGGGGGCAGGGGGGATCAAACCTAAAATCCATTTTTAATTTAATTATAACCAGCTACTTAATTGACAATCTTTAAAAGAGATTGATTGAAAAAAGAACTAGAAGTTAAAAACTTAAAGAGGGTCTTTCCATGGGCAAAGAAGCTAAAGATTGAGTGATATGATAGGCTTGACCGCGATAGGTAAAGGCTACCTGTTTCTGAATGGTTTGAACGACACCAAGGTTTTTTAAATAGGGAACACCACGATAGCCTAAAATCATCGGACTGGAAACAACGGTGGCAGTGGGGTTTTTCTCGTAAGCAATGCCGCGATAGGTTAATTTCATAGGTGTCTCTGGAGATAATTAGTGAGTTAGTCTTATCTCCATCTGCGGCGAAATTAATTCCAGAAAAGCTCAACTTTTGGCTCTCTTGGGTTCGGTGGGTAAAATGTATTCTAAGATACAGTCCTGCTGGCGAGCAAGCGGAAGGAACCACAGAGACACAGAGGACACAAAGATTGATCGCTCTTATATAAGTTAAACTTATCACACAAAGAATTAGAGATCTCAACTTTTTTCTGGTTAAATATCCTACCAAGAAGACCCACGATAGCGCATTTCTCGACGCAGAGCATAACGACGGGCAAAATTGGGAACATCGCCCCGATGACCTAATAAAATGACCGTATCGCCTTGCTGTAGAATGGTGGAATGGTCGGGATGGGTGATGACACGACCATCAAATTGACGGACAGCAACGATAATAAAAGCACCCTGTCCCCGCACTTCCATCTGACTGATGGGTTGTCCCAAAAAAGGCGAATCGCTTAAAATTGAGTATTCTTCAAATTGCAGGTCGATATCGGCTAATAATTCGTTGAGATTGCGCCTACCTTCATCTTCCTGTAAAAAATCGATTGCGGCCGGATGGGTGATTAAATGGGCCATTCTCTCTGCTCCAATGGTAGCAGGTAAGACCACTTGATCGGCCCCGGCTAGTTTTAATTTTTTCTCGGTGCTGGGATATTCTCCCCTAGCGATAATGTATAGTTGCGGACTGAGTTCCCTTGCGGTTAAAGTGATAAAGACATTTAAGGCATCATCGGGTAACACCGTCGCTAAAACTCGCGCTTTGTCGATACCGGCTTTCTGGAGAATACTTTCATCGGTGGCGTTACCATTAAGAGTTAAGTAGCCTTTTTCCTGAGCTAATCCAATGCGATCGGGGTTATTATCGACGATAATAAAGGATTGGGCTGTTTTTGCCAATTTAGTCGTTAGAATGCGTCCTATACGCCCAAAACCGCAGATTATGACGTGATTTTCTAGGGATTCCATCTCTTTATTCATCTGGCGATCGCTAAAAGCTTTGTTAATTTCTCCCTCGGTGAGCATCTGAAAAAAACCTCCCACCACATAAACGGCCGAGGTGGTCCCACAGACGATAACTAACATGGTAAAAGCTCTCAGACTGGGAGTGTTAATCGGTTTAACTTCCCCGAAACCTACCCCAAATATGGTGATAATCACCATATAAACGGCATCGAGAAAGCTCCAACCGTAGGCCATATAACCGATAGTTGCTCCGACTACCGTAGCGAGAAAAAAACTCGCACCGATGATGATCCTTTTCAGTGAACTTTGCATCGATTTCTGTTAACTGACAATCTAGCTATCAGCTTACAACTGTTTACTGTTTACTGATCACTGTTTACTGATCACTGTTTACTGTTTCACCGCGTTTTAATAAAGCTTGTCTTGCTTGTTTTTCATCTAACCAGTATTTCGGTAAAGCATACCGATGGGTGAAATGTAATATATAGCAATTCCCATAGTTGTGAGGTACAGAGTCTTAGGTTTTGAGGAGTCAGGAGTCAGGAGTTAAGATTTTGGTGTACCTCATGAGATTGGGAAACGCTATAGATATTTCTACATAATCCTCTCAGATTTGCCTGAGAAAATAACATTTCTCCCAGTTGCTTGGTTCCGATGAGGGAATTTACCGAGATGATCTTAAAATCAATGTTCGGCAGCAACTAAAGCAAGAAATAAACTTTGATCTAATGTCCGAGGGAGGGATGGGATTTTCTTACCTCTTTTTTCTCCTCCTGTCTCCGAATCTCCTCACCTAACGGAAGATTTTTTATTTTTGCAGGAGAGCTTTTTAACTGGCTGTTAACTTAGTCATAACTTGGATACTGTATAATCCCTATGTCAAGTATCCGTAATAAAATTTAACCTAATCAAGGTCTGAACATCAGTTTTGACTTTATTAATGAAAATATGAGTATTTCTCGCCGTAATTTCCTCACCTTTTTAACTGCCACTGCTGGTGTCTCTTTTTTCAGTCTGCAAGAGAAAAAATATTCCTCTCTGATTAGCAGTCCTGCGATCGCTGCTAATAATTTCGGCTTCAACTTTGTCCCAGTCAAACTGCCGATTCCCTTAAAAATTGACGGTATGAGCGATGAAAGCCAAAAAAATGCCTATCAAACCTATAAAGTCCTAGATGATCTCGTTCTTCCGCAAGGATTCACCTATGATGTGCTGGCCCAGTGGGGGGATGCAGTGGGTGATTCCCGTTTCGGTTATAACAATGATTATCTATCTTTTATCGAAACCAGTGCGGGTCAAGGTTATCTAACCGTTAATTTTGAATATATCAGTGGTCGTACTTGGCTACAAACCTTTGAACAAGTGATTGGTAAAACCCTACCCGTCAAGGAAGTACGGGAAAAAACGAATGAAAAGGGTGAAATTGCCGCCTATCGCCTGCAAGATGCCAGCTTAAAGGCAAAAATCGAGGAAATATCCCTAGAAGGCTTAATTGATCAGGGAATTGGCGTAATTTCCCTGGCTAAAGATCAAACGGGAAAATGGCAACGTACCTATAGTAAAGCCGATCGCCGCATTACCGGTATTTCTGGACTAAAGGACGGTCACTACCTGAAAGCGACCGGTCCTGCTGTAGCAATTTTTACCAAAACCGATAAACTTGGCTACGATGACGGATTAGGGGCAAAAATTATCGGAACATTTCAAAATTGCGCCGGGGGAACAACTCCCTGGGGGACCGTATTTAGTGCCGAGGAAAACTTTCAAGACCAAGTGACGGAGGTAGTGTTAAAAGATGGTTCCTCTTTGCATCCCGATACTACCCCCTTTATTCTCAATAGTGGGGAAGTGGATGGCCGGGGTAACGTCTTTGGGTTAGCGGGAAATAAATACGGTTGGATGGTGGAGGTGGATCCGGCCAATCCCGATGATTACGGCACAAAACACACTTGGTTAGGGCGTTTTCGCCATGAAGCGGTCGCTTTTCTCGCTCGGACGGGGCAACCCTTGGCGGTTTATTCAGGATGCGATCGCAGAGGCGGTCATGTCTATAAATTCGTTTCCGAGGGCAAAATTAGCGATATTAAGCAGAAAAATAACTCAAAACTCCTAGAAAAAGGAATGCTCTACGGGGCCAAATTCAACCCCGATAAAACCGGTTATTGGATACCCTTAAATCCCGACACGGAGATAAATCCCGTCCTACCGAGTCAAATTGCCGCTAGTCGCGGGGATGGGGTGGTAGCCTTGCCGAATCCCGAAAGAACGGTCAATGATACTAAATTACTGCTATTTAAGGACGATGAGGAGATTCTAGCCTACAAAGCTAAATATAAGACCCTCGCAGACCTGTATGAAGGTAATAGGACGGAAAAACAGGGGGCAATTCTCATCGATGCTCATTTTGCAGCTAACGCCGTTGGGGTCACTTGTACTGGTCGCCCGGAAGATACGGAAGTGGACGAGAATGGCACTTTATATATGACCTTTACCTCTGGTAGTCCCAGTGAAGCGGAGGGAGGAGCCGATAAGGAAATATTTAAGGGGCCAAATGGCGAAATACCCTACGAATTTGGTTGGATTATCAGCTTAAGGGAAGATAATAACGATGCTGCTTCCTTAAGTTTTCGTTGGGATGTGGTCGCTTATGGAGGGGAACCGACAGAGAAAGGTGAGGGTTTTTCTAATCCCGATAACCTCGCTTTCGATAAACAGGGAAATCTCTGGATGGTTAGCGATATTTCCACGGGTGGGTTAAATCGAGAGATGAAAACTCGTTATCCCCAAGGGGTCCCGGTTAGTCAACGGGATTTATTGGGTATTTTTGGCAATAATAGCGCTTGGGTGTTTGCCAAGGGTCAAGAGCATCCCTATCCTTTTGCTATCGCTCCCATGGATGCGGAATTAACGGGATTGTACTTTACTCCCGACCAAGAGACGTTATTTCTGGCAGTACAACATCCGGGGGAAGCGGGGGGAATTCGTCGGGATTTGGCCTTTGAAAACCGCAAATTTGCCCTTAAAACCACTAATGGGCAGGAATTTGAACAAATACGACAAGTACCCCTAGGGTCGAATTGGCCTAGTGGTCAAGTTAATCAACCTCCCCGGCCGGCAGTGGTGGCGATTCGGCGAACCGAGTCAAAATCTGGATAATACATTTGTTTTAGATGATTGGTTTCCTTTGGGGATTTCTGAAAAACAAAAAAGGGGTCTTAGCCCCTTTTTTCCGGATTAGTTAGTTATTTTTTCGGCGATAACATCATCATCATGTTACGACCTTCTTTTTTTGGTGCTTGCTGTACCTCAGCCACATCCTGTAAGTCTTTGGCCATGCGCGCCAGTAATTCTTCCGCTAGGTTAGAGTGTTGAATTTCCCGGCCTCGGAAGGTAATCGTCGCTTTTACCTTATCTCCCGCTTTTAAAAAACGTTGCGCTTGGTTGACTCGCACGTTGTAGTCATGCTCATCGATTTTATAGCGCATTTTAACTTCTTTTATATCGGCTGTATGCTGTTTTTTCTTGGCTTCGCGGGCTTTTTTCTCCTGTTCAAACTTGTATTTGCCATAGTCCATAATCCGGCAAACGGGAGGATTTGCCGTTTCACTGACGAGGACGAGATCAAGTTCCTTTTCTTCGGCCACGCGTAAAGCTTCGGCAGGAGTAATAATTCCTAGTTGAGAGCCGTCGCTATCGATAACGCGGATTTCGGGAAAGCGGATTCTTTCGTTAATTTGGGGGAGATCGCGAGTAGTGCGTCTTTTATCTATCACAGGCGTTCTGGGTTATCTCTATTCTGGTTAATTAATCGGTTGGAGTTTACAAAATGGTTTACTTGCTATTCTACCTACTCGATCGAGTTTCTTGGCCAATTGTTAAGTTTTCTTGCAATGTTAATTTTTAGCCGCCGGTCGTCAGCCGTCGGCCGTCAGCCAGATAAGCTGTTGTGCATGGGCTTTGTTAAACTAAGACCCTATACTCTCAGGAATCGATCGGTAAGGTGCGTTCCCTTTGCGGCAGGTAACGCACCCGACAAAATCGGCGTAACCGCCCTACCTCTGTAAACCAATGTCTAGATTATAGTAGGACAGTATCAGGCGAAAGTTGAGAAGATTTTCCAGTATGGTTAAATATTGCGCTGATGTTTTAATATTACTTATCGCCTAAAACTATGATTACTTATATTAAAATTCATGGCTTTAAATCCTTTCATAATTTTGAAATGGTATTCACGCCGCTTACTGTAGTTGCTGGGGTTAATGCTTCTGGTAAGAGTAATTTATTTGATGCTTTGCAATTGTTGGCGCGGCTGGCAGAAGTGGATCTGAAGACGGCTTTTAGCGAGCAGCGAGGACATCCTAGCGAACTTTTTACCCAATATGATGAGGACGACTACGCCACGGAAATGGAATTTATAGTTGAAATGTTAGTCAATCGCAAGGTAAAAGATAATTGGGGTGGGGAAGTCGATCTTAAATATACAAGATTACGCTATCAATTAAAAATTAAACGAGAGTCTAATATAAGTGGCTTTGAAAACTTGTATATTGTTGATGAACGTTTAGAAAATTTAAAGCACAATGAAGATAATTGGGTAAAAAATTATATTCCCAAGACAGTATTGGAAACTTGGCGACCAAAAGTAACGGGTAGGAGAGCCATTCCTTATATTAAGACTGAAGATATTAATGGTATTGCTACCATTGTTGTACATCAAGATGGTCAACAAGGGAATAAAAAAGTATTTCCCGCAAAAAACGCATCACAAACTGTTTTAAGCAGCATTAATACCATAGATTTTAGACATATATTAGCCGCCAAACAAGAAATGCTGAGTTGGAAGTTTATGCAGCTTAATCCCGAAGATTTGCGAGAACCTACTCGTCAAGATATGGGCATCAGAGATACAATAACAGCAACCGGAAAGAATTTAGCCGCTGCTTTATTTCGCATTAAACAAGATGATGAATATACCCTCACAGCAATTTCCCGTGATCTCAATAATCTGCTACCGAATCTTACAGAAGTTAATGTTTATGACGACAAAGCAAATCGACAATTTATTATCAAGGTAAAAGGTGATGATGGTCGGGAGTTTTCTTCAAGAGTGCTTTCCGAAGGAACCCTACGTTTATTAACATTATGTGTCCTGCAATACGACCGACAACACACAGGATTACTGTGTTTTGAAGAGCCAGAAAATGGCATTCATCCTTTTCGTATTGAAGCAATGGCAAGATTATTAAAAGAGCTAACTGTCGATTTTGAAGATACTGAAATGCCTTTACGCCAAGTAATAGTGAACACTCATTCTCCAGTTCTGGTGAGTCAATTAATTAATTGGCAAGATGATGAAAATGTCAGCATTTGGCTTTCTCAACTTACCACTATAATATCCACTATTGAAGGGAAGCGAATTAAGATGAAAAGCAGTAATTTTCACCCTGTTATCAAAGAGAATAAAAAGCAATTAACCTTTTTTTTATACTAACTATTGATTAGGCGACTTACCATCTCTACCATTCCATATATGTTTAAATTTTTAATCTCTTCCTGAATTTGATCGATTGAACTTTGAGAATCATCACTACAGTAAGCCAATTGAACTTTCTTTCCCTGCGGATCGGTTAATAGGGTGATCCAGTCTTGATCGCTCGACACCTGATAATCTATATAGATGCCTTGTCTATCTTTGGCGGGAGTGAATTTACATGAATAATAGTTATCCTGTTTACGTTTGTCCGATGCTTGTCTAGCCAACAATTTTTCGATTAACAAACAATCGGATTCTTTATGTTGCTCGTCGTGACTATGCTTTATTTTGCCTATTTTGCTTAAATCCGCTTTCCTGTGAGTCTTGGAAACATAAGGATAAAGCTCCGCTTTAAAATTATACGGGATAGGTAAAATAATAAATCCTTTCTCCGCTTCCTCTTCGATCGCCTTTCGAGGAATATCGGCATTATAGGGAGTTAATAGGATAGCTTGTAATTTATATTTGAGTTTACTGGTGACATGATCGGCAATTTCTTGTTTTAAAATATCTCTAAAAGTTGTAATTTGTTCGATACCTGTACTCGTGGAATTTTTATTAGTTCCCTTCATCTCGATAATCGTCAGCAGAAGTAAGTCATTCTGAATAAAAAGAGATAAATAATCAGGTCTTTTCTGCTTTTGATTTCTAACAAGAGGATCCTCCCGACGATCAGTTTTAAATAAAATACAAACGGAATCTTTTTCTGGCTTGGTAATCCGAAAGCTGACACCGCTTTCGGGTGGAGCGATCCGATCGGGTACGGTACAGAAAATAAGCAAATTTTCTAAAAAGTTAAATTTCTGCCAATCGAGTTTATTCTTCTTCTGAGGAACATTCTTCTTCGGTTTCTTGGTTTTGTTGTCCTGCTTCATAAATTGCAAAAAACTTTTGTTGAATATCAACTGATACATCGCTGAGAGTATCCCAACGAATACCGTATTCAGGGTCGTGTAAAGAAAGTAATTGATTATTTTTCATTTCATAGGCGCTAACCTGTTCCATTTTAAGAAAAGCTCGGCTATCTTGCAGATAAAGCAATTTAGCTTGTTCGGCTAAAAGTTCTGGATTTTGGTGATTACCATTAACGATATTGTTAAGATGAGCCATCAAATAGGGGCTATGAGTCGTCAATAAAATTCTAACTCCTAAATTTACTAAAATCGCTAAAGATTCTAACAATTTTACCTGAGATTCTGGATGTAAGTTCATTTCAGGCTCATCGATCACCAGAAAATCCCCCGATTTTGCTCGATAGCGCAAATAGAGTAAAAGCGGGGCTAATTGTTTAATAGACGAGGAAGCATTATAAAGATCGATCTCTAAACTTCTTTTTACCGAAACTTTAATTTCTCTGCCTCCAATTTTAGTCTTTTTAAAGATTGTTTTATTGTTATTTTGAATATACTTTTCAATTTGATCAGCTAATTTTTGAAAATCATTTTTGTTTTTGGCAATGGGATCGGGCTTATTTTCTAGTTCTATGTCAGTTAAAAAATCTAAAAAATCCTCTACTGGTTGAGGATAGCGAATATCTCCCTGTTCTTTCAGTAACTCTAACTGTCTATCTCGATTAATACGTCTATTAATACGTCCTTGTGTCAATAGCTCTCTCTGATTCCCTTTAAGTAGCTTATATCTTCTATTGCCCAGCATTTTATAGGTATTTATAAAAGCGTTTCTTTCGGCGGGTAAAGGAAGTGCGTCGGAAAATGAAAATTTTACAACAGCAGCAACAAAATTAAGAAAAACTATGTCTTTATAATTATTAATTTTATCTTCCTTTTCTTGATAAAATAAAATCTCATTATTGTTCTCGCTTCGCTCGATTTTCTTGATTCCAAGTGAAGCTAATGACCCGCGATATTCAATTGTATCCGCTAAAACTTTTTCTATAGCTGTTTTAATATCATCTTCGGAAATTTCGATACTGAATTTCGTTTTTTCAAAAATCTTGCCGCTAGAATCTTGGAAAAAAGATTGTAGTTTTATCCCGCTAAATTCAGATGCGGACTTTTGAACAATTTCGGATATAACATCATAAAAATGTCGGTCTATTTTTAAAGACCAATGATCGGCTTGATTTGTAAATTCTATTTTTTCTAAAATTTCACTAGAAAAATAAAAGCCGTCAAGCTGATTAATCCATAACCCATAAATCGAGTAGGCGATATAAGTTTTATTAGAATTATTCGGGCCAATAATAACGGTTAGAGGCCGAAGATCCACTTCTGCCTCTTTAATACTACCTAAATTCAAGAGTTTGATTTTCATCATAAAAACGAACACTCCGAATACAGACCCTTATTTTACCCGATTCGTACTCGCTTGCGCCGATTCTTTAGTTTTATCTTCAAACGCGACCTTGATCGAGAAACGAATAGCGATCGCTTTCTGAGAAAAGATCGATCGCCAACCGACAATCCAAAACGCTGTCATTACCTTTCTAAAGCAACAAGCTAGTGGTTAGCTGATCACTGAAAGCTCCTTAAATATCTAACCTTTGGTAGATGCTATTAAGGTGATTTAAGTGCTGCTGGGGATCAAAGCAACTTTCGATCTCGTCGGGGGATAAAATGCCAGTAACTCGCTCATCTTGGCTGATAAAAGCTTTAAAATTGCCGTTATCGGTGTTCCAAGCGCGATGGGCGTTTTCTTGGACGATTTTATAGGCAGATTCCCGGCTAATTCCCTTACTCACTAAAGTTAAAAGAACTCTTTGACTGAAAATCACGCCACCGTAAACATTCATATTTCGCTTCATGTTTTCGGGATACACCAGCAGATTTTTGACTAAATCGGTGATTTCCTTGAGCATAAAGTGGGTCAAAATGCAAACATCCGGCAGCATCACCCGTTCTACGGAACTATGGGAAATATCTCTTTCGTGCCAGAGGGCGATATTTTCTAAGGCGGAAACGCTATGACTACGGATAATTCTCGCCATTCCCGTTAAGCGTTCTGAGCGGATGGGATTACGTTTATGGGGCATAGCGGAGGAGCCTTTTTGTCCTTTGGAAAAGTATTCTTCCACTTCTAGGACATCGGTTCTTTGCAGGTTGCGAATCTCCACGGCAAAACGTTCGATCGAAGCCGCTAATAAGGCTAATTGTTGCACATAATCGGCGTGTCGATCGCGCGATATCACTTGAGTGGCAGCGGTATCCGGTTCTAATCCTAACTTCTGACAGGTTAACGCCTCAATTTTCGGGTCAATATTGGCATAGGTTCCCACTGCACCGGATATTTTACCGATGGCGATGTCTTGGCGCAAGCGAATTAAACGATCGCGTCCCCGTAGCACTTCCGCTAACCATCCCGCTAGTTTAAAGCCAAAGGTGATCGGTTCGGCGTGAATGCCGTGGGAACGTCCCACCATGACTGTATAACGGTGTTCTTGGGCGCGATAACGCAGGGCTTGGATAAAATCTTCTAATTGTTCTAAAATCAGGTTTAAACTGGCGACTAATTGTAAGGACAGGGCGGTATCTAGTACATCAGAACTGGTTAAACCTAAATGAATATAACGCCCCGGCTCGCCCACATATTCGTTAACATTTGTTAAAAAGGCGATGACATCGTGGCGCACTTCTGCTTCTATTTCTAAAATGCGATCAGGATCAAAATTAGCTTTTGCCTTAATTTCTTCTACTGCATCCCCGGGAATATAGCCTAATTCTGCCTGCGCTTCACAGACGGCTATCTCTACCTCTAGCCATGTTTGATATTTATATCTATCCGTCCACAAATTCCCCATCGCAGGGAGAGTATAACGCTCGATCACTATTAATTCTTCCAAGACAACCGTTTAATTGTATCGGATCGGGGCAAGTCCGGGAATAGGCAGGGGGCAGCGGGGAGTTTTGTTTTCCCCACTCCCTTTTTAGCGGTTAGTGTTTTAGGTTCGATCCCCCCTGCCCCCCTTGATAAGGGGGGTGCCGATCCCCCCTGCCCCCCTTGATAAGGGGGGTGCCGATCCCCCCTTAATCCCCCCTTAATAAGGGGGGCATCTGATAATTTTTAACGCCTACCTACTTATCTTGTTTAATTTAGCTTGAATTGAACCCCTAACCCCTTGCTTCAACCCATGCTCGCATTTTACCCGGATTGTTCAATCCGTAGGGATCGACGAGTTGTTTAAATTCTAGTTGTAGCGGATTAATCTGTCTGCTGCCGCCATCTTCCATGATATAAGTGTGAGGATTGGCAATGGCTGCCCCCTGTTGTTCATAGATAGCAATAATCTCATTTAATCGAGTTTCTGTGGTAAATTCTAGCAAGGGAAGACCGGCGGGAATAACTTTACCTTGAAATTTCAAAAATTCTAGGTGCATCATTATTTCCTCCCCAAAATAATTATGGAGTTTCTCTACCGTGGCTAGATTAAAATAAAAAGCTTGTAGATAAGTTATCTTGGGGTTACAACTACGCGCATGGAGAGTGGTATGATTCCAAGTAAATTCTAAGATACTGTTGCCTTTTTGGGTTTCTTCTGGCGTTTTATAGTAAGTAAGTTCACCATTATATTCTTGAATTAAAGACTCTAATGCAACTCGATCGCTGTCCGATACTATTAACAAAACTGCCGCTTTTCCTGTGGGTAAATAATCCTTAAGAGCAGTAAAATAAGCGGGAATTGGCCAAGAGTGAACACTAACCATTTTCTTGACAATGCCATCACTATCACTGAGAGCTTGACCGAATTTAGCGGCGGTGATAAAATCGGCAAAAGTAACGATAAATTCTGCCCAAGGATAACAGGGAGCGAGGGCTATTTCTAACTCGGTAATAATGCCATTGGTTCCGTAGGCATGATTGACTTTTTCTACCTCATCCCCCCGTAGTTCGATAATTTTTGGTTCCGCTTCTAGGGTGACTAATTGCACTGCTTGCAGATTGCCTCTATCCTTCAATTGTCCATAATTAATTGAACCCATGCCCACACTGCCACCCCCGATAAAACCGCCAATTGTCGCCGTCCGATAGGTAGAGGGAGCCATTCTTAATTCCCAACCGATTGCGCGAGCTTGTTTATCAAAAAATGCCATTTTTACCCCCGCTTCTACCCGGGCTGTACCCGGTTCGATCGAGATAATTTTTGTTAGTTTCGTTGTGTCTAAAATTACTCCGCCCTGCAAGGGAACACATTGACCATAATTACCTGTACCCGCACCTCTAACTGTTAAAGGAATTTGGTATTTAACGCAGGTTTTAGCGATGTCAATAACTTCTTGGCTATTGTGGGGACGAATGACTAAATCAGCCCGTTTATCTTGCAGTTGTGCCTCTAAAATGGGACTAAAATGATAATAATCTAAGGAAAGTTTCGCCACTTGCCCCGGATCGGTGATAATTTCTAGATGGGAAAGCTCTTGAATGAGATTTTGACAATTAGATTTCATGGTTAGGTATTAGTGTAAAATTAGTTTCCTAGTCGAGATGACAATTCAGTTATCAGTTATCAGTTATCAGTTATCATTCATAATTCATAATTCATAATTCCCCCATTTCCCCATCATCTTACACCCTACACCCATCACCCTACACCCTACACCCATCACCCTACACCCTACACCCTACACCCCACACCCTACACCCTACACCCATCACCCCACACCCTACACCCCACACCCCACACCCCACACCCCACACCCTACACCCTACACCCTACACCCCACACCCTACACCCTA
Organism: Microcystis sp. M53602_WE12; assembly: GCF_030065455.1. Classification (NCBI taxonomy): domain Bacteria; kingdom Bacillati; phylum Cyanobacteriota; class Cyanophyceae; order Chroococcales; family Microcystaceae; genus Microcystis; species Microcystis sp. M53602_WE12. Next base: position 27,233 of record NZ_JASJFB010000164.1, read on the forward strand.
CACCCCACTTCCCCACACCCCATCACCCCAATCAGCGATCGCCCCATCAGGAAAAATTAAAAACCGACCGCCTAGGCGATCGGTTTTACTAAGAACTATAAACTTTTATTAACTTTGTTTGCTGAGAAACTGTTGAGCTTGTCTAATAGCGGCAGCGCCGATATTGAAGAAAGCCCAGCCACCAGCAATAAGCAAAGGGGTTAAAACGATCAACACTCTCCAGTCCATAGATTTCCTTCTCCTCGGTCAGTGCTTAAAAGATTGTTACTTGATTCTCATTTTATATTTATACCCTAAACCGCCCCTTTTGGGAATCCAGTATCAGTACCTTTTCCCCCATGAACGAGGGCAAGTTTAGCATAGCGCTCGGCGTGTTCGATCAACTCTTGAGCCTCCTGTGGCGACACTTCCCGGACGCGTTTAGCGGGAATACCCACCACTAAAGATCGCGGTGGTATATCTTTTGTCACAATACTACCCGCCCCGACAATACTACCCGCCCCGACGCGCACACCATCGAGAATCACTGCCCCAATGCCGATTAAACAACCGCGTTCAATATGGGCTGCGTGAATTACCGCCCGATGCCCGATGGTAACGTAATCTTCAAGGATAGTAATTTTGCCCGGATCTCCGTGTAGGATCGCCCCATCTTGGATATTAGTATAGGCCCCAATTTCGATGCGTTCCACGTCGGCACGCAATACCGCCCCATACCAAACACTCACCCCCACAGCTAGGGAAATATCGCCCATTACCGTGGCATTAGGGGCAATAAAAGCCGCTTGACTGACATCGACAAGGGGCCAGAAATTAGAAGTTGATCTTAAGTTATCTAAAGACATGGAAGGATCTGCACTAAAGTCGGAAGAGAATACCCGTCCAATTTGGTTGGGTATAATATGGATAGGCTTATTGGTACAAAGATAACAATTTTTAGTTTAGGTTCTTCCATGATCAATGCAAGTTTACAATACCCTGTTTTTGGCCCCGATATCCATTGTCCTCACTGTCGGCAGCTAATCCCCGCCCTTACTTTGACGGATACCTATTTGTGTCCGCGTCATGGAGCTTTTGAAGCCGATCCCAAAACGGGTGAGTTGGTTCACTTGCAGTCAGGACGGCATTGGCGACTCTGGAATGGTGAGTGGTATCGTCAACACACTCACCCCGATGGTATTCGTTTTGAGATTCACGAAGCACTTGATCGCCTCTATACCCAAGGATTTAAAGCGACTAAAGTGATTATTGCCAACCGTTATCGCGATTTAGTTAGTTCCTACCTAGAACGTAACACTACTTGGCGCGGTAATGAACCGGGTGAAGCCACTATTCCCCGTCTCTACGGTTTACCAGTAGAATTTAGCCCCAATGCCCCCGATGAACCCTGTTGGGATGTAATTAATTTTGATCTGGAAAAAGAACCGGGGGTTCCCAAACGTTATCCCTATTTTCGTCTTTTTGATTAATCAATAGCCATCGGGAGTCAGGAGACAGAAGACAGGAGACAGGAGACAGGAGACAGGAGGCAGGAGATTATTTTTATTTACTCTCCCCGCTTCCCCGCTTCCCCACTTCCCCACTTCCCCACTTCCCCGCTTCCCCACTTCCCCACTTCCCCACTTCCCCACTTCCCCACTTCCCCACTTCATAATTCTTTCTCCTGAAAATGCACCATGCTTCTATCCGCACCGCTAATATCCATCGGGCGATCGCTTTTTACCAACTTCTCGGTTTTACCCTAGAGGAAAGATTCACCACGGGTTATACTTTGGCCTGTTGGCTAACGGGGTTAAACGGACGCATCGAATTAATCCAAATTCCTCAACCGAAACCCGCCCCCGATGCCTTTAGCGATCAGCATTATGTCGGTTATTATCACTTGTCTTTTGACCTAACAGAAAATGTCAGCAATTTACCAGAATGGTTAGAAAAATTAACAAATAACTTTCAGCAAGCTCATCAAGAGGATGCCGGTTTATATCAACCTTTAAAAATTCTTTTGCCACCCCAACAACAGATGATCGGCGATCACGTCTATGAAGTCACCTTTATTGCCGACACAGACGGTTTACCCCTGGAATTTATCCGTCGTTTAACGCCGAAATCAGCGATCCAGGTCTCCATAACCGAGATGGAGGCGACAGTGCCGGCAAAAACTCCCTAGCTATACCGGTCTCCTCCAGATGATCTACATAAAAACTTAAGAATGATCCCCGTCTGGTGATAGACTTTTGACTGTTAAGGAAACAAACTCACTAGATAAATCATAGATCAGCTGTAGGGAGGATCATCGAGTGGAAAGTACGCTAGGGTTAGAAATTATCGAAGTAGTCGAACAGGCTGCCATTGCTTCCTCCAAGTGGATGGGTAAAGGCGAAAAAAATATCGCTGATCACGTCGCTGTGGAAGCGATGCGCGAACGGATGAATAAAATCCATATGCGCGGTCGCATCGTTATTGGAGAAGGGGAAAGAGACGAGGCTCCTATGCTTTATATTGGCGAAGAAGTGGGTATCTGTACCCAAGTTGATGCCAAACAATATTGTAATCCCGACGAATTAGTCGAAATCGATATCGCCGTCGATCCCTGCGAAGGCACTAACTTGGTCGCCTACGGTCAAAATGGTTCTATGGCCGTGTTAGCTATCTCCGAAAAAGGTGGGTTATTCGCCGCTCCTGACTTTTATATGAAAAAATTAGCCGCTCCCCCAGCAGCTAAAGGTCATGTGGATATTAATAAATCGGCGACGGAAAACCTGAAAGTCCTTTCCGATTGTCTCAATCGTTCGATCGAAGAACTGGTGGTAGTAGTTATGGATCGTCCCCGTCACAAGGAATTAATCCAAGAAATCCGCAACGCTGGGGCCAGAGTTCGTCTGATCAGCGATGGTGACGTATCGGCCGCTATTTCCTGCGCTTTTTCGGGAACTAATATTCATGCTCTCATGGGTATCGGTGCCGCTCCGGAAGGGGTAATCTCGGCGGCGGCTATGCGTTGTCTAGGCGGTCACTTCCAGGGACAATTAATCTATGATCCCGAAGTGGTCAAAACCGGTTTAATCGGCGAAAGCCGCGAGGGTAATCTCGCTCGTCTGCAAGAAATGGGCATCACTAATCCCGATCGCGTTTACGGTTGCGAAGAATTAGCCAGTGGCGAAACCGTCCTCTTTGCCGCCTGTGGGATCACCCCCGGCACCCTGATGGAAGGGGTACGCTTCTTCCATGGTGGCGCTCGTACCCAAAGCTTGGTTATCTCCACCCAATCGAAAACCGCTCGCTTTGTTGATACCGTTCACCTGTTCGACCGACCCAAATACATTCAACTGAGATAATTCCCTGACCCGGTGGGGTGGGCATGGCTCACCTCGCCCCCATTGGTAAAAATATATAAAGTTTTTTTTCAAACATCTTTTATTTGCATCCCGATTGGGACTAAATTGCAACAATTAGAGACATAACGCACTGATCTTTATCAATAATTTTTGTAGCCTGAGCAACATTTGTAGGAGAACATAAATGAATATTGCTGTAGTGGGCTTGAGTCACAAGACAGCCCCTGTGGAAATTCGCGAAAAATTGAGTATCCCGGAAGCGAAAATCGAGTCCGCCCTTACCCACCTCAAGGGTTATCCCCACATCCAAGAGGTGGCGATTATCAGCACCTGTAACCGTTTGGAGATCTACGCCGTGGTTACGGATACGGAAAAGGGCGTGGTGGAAATTACCCAGTTTCTCGCTGAAATCGGGCATATTCCCCTTAATGTCCTGCGTCGTTACCTGTTTACCCTGCTGCATCAGGATGCTGTCCGTCATCTGCTGCGGGTGTCGGCCGGTTTAGAAAGTCTTGTCCTCGGTGAAGGGCAAATTCTCGCTCAAGTTAAAAATACCCATAAATTAGCTCAAAAGTACAATACTATTAGTCAATTACTCGATCGCCTGTTTAAACAAGCGATGACTGCCGGTAAACGCGTCCGCACGGAAACCAGCATCGGCACGGGAGCCGTATCGATCAGTTCGGCGGCGGTGGAGTTAGCCCATGCTAAGGTGGCAGACCTCAGCAGCAAGAAAATCGCTATTATCGGGGCAGGGAAAATGTCCCGATTATTAGTTACTCACCTTCTGGCTAAGGGTTCTCAGCAAATTGCGATCGTCAATCGCTCCCAAAGACGGGCCCAGGAGTTGGCCCGTGAATTTCCTCACCTACCGCTGCAACTATATGGCTTAGAAGAGATGATGACTACCGTAGCGGCATCGGATATCGTCTTTACCAGTACCGGAGCCACGGAACCAATTTTAACTAAAACTTTATTGACAGAAGTGACGATTTCTGCTAACTCGCTGATGTTAATCGATATTTCTGTTCCCCGCAACGTCCATACCGACGTGAAGGAATTGGCACAAGTGCAAGCTTTTAACGTCGATGATCTCAAAGCGGTGGTTGCCGCCAATCAGGAAAGTCGCCGTCAGATGGCCAGGGAAGCAGAGGCACTCCTAGAGCAGGAAGTGGAAGCTTTCGAGCTTTGGTGGCGTTCTTTGGACACTGTACCGACAATTAGCTGTTTAAGAAGCAAAATTGAAGATATTCGCGAACAGGAATTAGAAAAGGCCCTCTCCCGTTTGGGGACGGAATTCGCCGAAAAACACCAAGAAGTTATCGAAGCAATGACCCGCGGTATCGTTAATAAAATCCTTCACGAACCCATGGTACAACTGCGCGCCCAACAGGATATCGAAGCGCGTAAGCGCTGTTTACAATCCCTGCAAATGCTCTTTAACCTCAGTGTCGGGGAGGAATATAGTTAGGGACTGGTAATCCACAAAAATTAAGGGCGATTCTATGGGTCTGTTAAGGTGATTTTGAGGGATTGGGAGCGAATAATTTGGCAGCATTCCCCTATCCACAATTTCAAGATTGACAGACCAATAGACTTTTGGCTGTGGAAATGCGGTAATTATGCCCAAATTGAGGGGGTGTTTAACTGATGGAAGTGGGATAGAGGAGGGTGTGGGACCGCAGGGAGCGGTATAATTGATAGTTAGGTGTACCGGGAAGGAGTTCTGTGGTATTGATTCATAACTGCTACTAGATGACCAGATGGCAACGTTCCTTACTGATTCTGCTGATATAGCCAGAGTCTACTACTCTTCAAGATTGAACTTGAAACAGCGTAGTCAGTTGGGTCAGTTCTTGACCCCCGCAACTGTTGCGCGTTTCATGGCAGGACAATTCAACAACCTGTCTGGTCATATTCACCTTCTAGATGCTGGGGCTGGAATTGGAACTTTAACTGCTGCTGTAGTAGAGCGGTTACTGGCAAACCCCGATCAGGTTAGTAGTTGCAGCATTACAGCATATGAAGTCGAACCAGTCTTCTTCCCCTCGCTAAATCAAACCCTCACAGAATGCTGTGCCGCTTTGAACGGAAAAGGAATTCAAGCAGATTATTGCTTGCGGGGGGAGAATTTCATCAAAGCTAGTAGTGAAATGAACTTGCCACTCTTTAAGAAGGTAGTTCCAGGCTTTACTCATGCGATTCTGAATCCACCTTATAAGAAGATTCACAGCCAATCAGCAGAAAAGAAAGTTCTTGCAAGTATTGGGATTGATACTGTAAATCTCTACAGCGCATTTGTTTGGCTTGCCATCGTACAACTTATAGACGATGGCGAAGTGGTTGCGATTACGCCGAGAAGTTTTTGCAATGGCAAGTATTTTCGCCCTTTCCGAAAAGCCTTCCTAGAATATATGAAACTAGATAAAATCCATATATTTGAGAGTAGATCAGCAACCTTCTCAGAAGATGAGGTATTACAGGAAAATATTATTTTTCACGCCCTAAGATCTAAACAAAAACCTAGCACTGTAAAAATAACCAGTAATTCTGAGATGGCATTAGACGAGATTTCAGAATCTAGATATACCCCCTATGACGAAGTGATTGAGCCGAATGATTCTGAACAGTTTATTCATATTGTTACAAATTCTCTCAAGAATTCCTTGAGAGTTCAAATGAATAAAATGCCCTGTACATTGGATGAGATAGGCTTAGAAGTTTCCACTGGTCCAGTTGTTGATTTTCGCCTGAAATCGTCTTTAAGAAACCATTTGAGTGATAGAACTGTTCCCCTACTTTATCCAGAATCTGTAAAAGTAAGGAAAGTAGTGTTTCCTCCTGATAATCCCCGCAAGCCCATTGCGGTAGAAAAAAATAACGAAACAGAAAAATGGTTAATTGAGCCTGGCTGGTATGTTTTGACAAAACGTTTTTCATCCAAAGAAGAAAAGCGTCGTGTTGTTGCTGCTGTGTGTTCTCCTATTGGTTCAAAATCTCTAGGTGTCGAAAATCATCTTAATTATTATCATGCTAAAGGCAGAGGAATGCCTCCTGATGTAGCTAAAGGGTTAGCCGCATTTCTTAATTCAACTTTATTTGATAGCTACTTTCGTCAATTTAGTGGAAATACACAAGTCAATGCTACCGACCTTCGTAGGGTTAAGTATCCATGTAAAAATGACTTAATCCAAATAGGAGTTCAAGTTGGGGACAATGACTTAAACCAAGAAGAAATCGATCAAGTTGTACATGAAGTTCTATCAATTATGGATGAAGCAAGTGCCGCAGTTCAAGCAAACAAACGAATCGAAGAAGCACTGACAATTCTCAAGGCTATCTCTGCTCCTAGAGCGCAACAGAATGAAAGGTCTGCACTATGCTTACTTGCGTTAGCAGATATTCAACCTGATAAACCCTGGAGCCAAGCTACTGCACCAAAACGCGGAATTACAGAAATGATGGATTGGTTCCGTGATCATTACGGAAAACAATATGCACCAAACACACGCGAAACTGTTCGAAAACAGACAATGCATCAATTTGTGCAGATGGGACTGGTGGTTCAGAATCCAGACAAACCAGACCGACCAATTAATAGCCCTAGGTGGTGCTACCAACTTGATCGGCAAGCGTTATCACTGCTTCAAGTTTATGGCTCTGAGCAGTGGGAAGAAGCTCGTAGAAATTATGCGGTTTCAGTGACTAATTGGTTGCAAGCCAGGAATCGAAATCTGCCCATGATTCCTATAACCTTACCCGATGGTCGGGCGATTCAGCTTTCATCAGGTGGGCAAAATATTTTAATTAAAGACATCTTAGAAAGCTTTTGTCCAAGATTTACGCCAGGGGGCGTAGTTCTATATATTGGCGATGCTGGTGATAAATTTATAATCAACGAAACACAAAAATTCCGAGAAATGGGGATTGAATTAGATCCTCACGGGAAAATGCCTGATCTTGTTATCTATCATAGATACCAAGATTGGCTTGTCCTTATAGAAGCGGTGACGAGTCATGGTCCAGTGAATTTGAAACGCCACAATGAACTAAAGCAACTTTTTCAATTAAGCTGTAAGGGTCTTGTCTTTGTTACTGCTTTTCCCAGTCGTAGGGAAATGACTCGTTATCTTGCTGAAATTTCCTGGGAAACAGAAGTTTGGGTAGCTGATCAGCCCGATCACATGATTCACTTCAATGGAGAGAGATTCCTAGGTCCATATTAGAACCCAGAAAAGCGTTCTTAAAGATATCAGTTGTGAAAGTACACCTAACTTCACCGTTAGGTGGCTTAGGTTTTCTGGCTCTTCGGTTTGTGTTATGCAATGGACGGGGGTTATAAGGGATGGAACCCTTATATAGAAAGGCATTTAGCGATTTTTGTCAATTGTTTTTGATCTAGAGCGAACTAATCAATTAAGTCTCTTACCAGATAAGGATTTAGTCGATTTATGTCCCCCTATCGAACCATACCAAGTAACGAAGAACCGGTTTTCTATTGGGACAGTGCTTCTAGGTTATTTTTGATCCTAAATCCTGTTTTGCAAAGCTGATAACAATCAATCATCGGAAATTTTGGGTCTGAAACCCCGCCGTTCTAGGTTGGCTTTACGTTAGAATTAAAAGGCCAGTCTCGAAAACCAAGTGGACGGCGCAGCACCTTGAAAACTCGGCTTAGGGGGTTCCGACCAGAAAAGCTTGGC
>NZ_JASJFB010000173.1:0-1171 GCF_030065455.1 Microcystis sp. M53602_WE12
ACGTTTTTTTGTCTTTGCTGAAGCGGTAATCCGTTTGAGTTCTTTTTCCAGAGATTCGGGAATTTTTGTCCAATCAATTAGTTGGTGAACTTCAGGAAAGAAGAAGTATAAAAACGCTTCAAAATACTCGGTTAATGCTTCTTTCCAGGGTTCATCATAATTGGCGGTTGTCTGTTTCATTATGACAATTTTAGTGGGTTGTTGTCAGAAGGTGATGGCTAACACAAACTAAGCAGTTAAAGTATTTAACCAATTGATTAAATCTTCAACCGTTGAGAAATCGAATAAAGCTTCTCCTAATACTTCGACATCATCAATACTTAACTGCATAATTTTAGTTTCTAAGGAAGGATTAATCTCCCCTAACTTGCGTTTAATTTGACGAAGAATCAATGTCTTTTCGCGTTCGATACCTTGTTCGATACCTTGTTCGATACCTTGACGCATCCAACTGGTGGTAATTTGCATAACTCCCTCCTGTACGGGTTGACTAAATGTGCTAATCTCTTCTTGAAATTGTCTCTCTTCCACCGGATTTAGATTGAGATAAGTATCAATAAATCCAGAAATCAATTGCATTCTCGCCGCATCTAACCTTAAAGTGATTAACAAGCGCAGACATTCCGCCTTCACCTTAGCTCGCTCTTTCTCGGCAATGTTCATCTTCGCCATCAAAGCTGAAGCAACTGGATTCGTTTGATTGAGAAAATCTCGCCAATTTAATCGATTTAACTGCACTACTTGATAATTAAATTCTAAGACTTTTAAATCGGGAAAATCGACTACATATTGACTAATCGCTGCTCTTTTTGGCTTTGAATAAGAGAAAATGACAATCGGATAAATCGGTAAGACAAATTTCTCATGAAAGCGAGCAAAATAAGTAAACATTCGCCGGTTAAACCACTTGCGGGAACTTTCCTGCGCCTCTACATGAATCAGAAAAAACGATTCTTTTCCGCGAAACTTAACCTGTGCGACTAAATCGCTTTCATGTCTTTCTCCTTCCGTGACATCGGTAAATACTTCTGGCTCTTCGGGACTTGGTATGGTTCGATATGGGGGCATAAATCGACTAAATCCTTATCTGGCAAGAGATTTAATTGATTAGTTCGCTCTAGAGCAAAAACAATTGACAAAAATCGCTAAATGCCTTTCTCTATAAGGGTTC